>NZ_JBSHDU010000015.1:0-130541 GCF_053616475.1 Streptomyces sp. NPDC055815
CCGCTTCGGTGGGCTTATACCCGCCCTCGGCCGCCCCCCGCCACCCCGCGGCCCCCCGGGGGGGGGGGCCCCCGGGGGCGCCCCCCCCCACCGCTCACTCGAACTCGGGCATGTCCCCGACGGTCGTCTTCTCGTCGATCACCGCGAAGGCGGCGCCCTGCGGGTCCACGATCGCCGCGAACCGGCCGAAGGGGCTGTCCATCGGCCCGAACACCTTCCGACCGCCGAGCGCCTCGGCCCGCTCGACCGCCTTGTCGCAGTTGTCGACGGCGAAGTAGATCTGGATGTACGAGGGGATCTCGGCCGGGAAGTCCTCCGCCGTCATCACCATCCGCCCGAGCACCGGCCGCGGACCGCCCAGGTCGAAGACCCGGTAGTCCATGTGCTCGTCCTTGAGCTTCTGGGAACCGAAGCCGAAGACCTCGGTGAAGAAGGCGTCGGCCTTCGCCGGCTCCCGCGTGAAGATCTCCGCCCAGGCGTACGAACCGGGCTCGCCCTCCCGCTCGAAGCCCTCGTGTTCACCGGCCTGCCAGACGCCGAAGGTGACGCCCGACGGATCCTGCGCGATGCACATCGAGCCGAAGTCGCCGACCTGCATCGGCTCCATCAGGACGGTGCCGCCCGCGCCCCGGATCTTCTCCGCCGTCGCCGCGACGTCCGGCGAGGCGAAGTACAGACACCAGGCCGACTGCGGCTCCCCGTCCTGCCCCGGCATCGGTGGAACGACGGCCGCGACCGCCTTGTCGTTCTTGTACGCCTGCGTGTAGTTGCCGTATTCCGAGGCGGACTCGCCGAAGGTCCAGCCGAGCACATCGCCGTAGAACGTCTTCGCGCCCTCGACGTCGGTGAACATCGCGTCGGTCCAGACCGGCGTGCCTTCAGGTCGTGCGGCCATGACGGTGACTCCCACTTCCGATTCGATGACGTGTTCCTCTGGCCACGCTAGCCACGCTCGCCGGGGCCCGCGCGGTGACGCACCACAGCTCAGGGATTCAGCCGGGAAGCCGGCTCAGGGCATAGCGGTGGAACGGTCCGTCCGGGATCGGGAGGTCGGGCCGCCACAGCCGCAGCACCTGCGCCGACGGCAGGAACAGGGCCTCCGGCAGCCGGTCCGGGTCCGTCCACTCCCAGCGCTCGATCTTCTCCGGCTCCGCCACGGCGGGGACGCCCCGGAAGCCGCGCACGGCCGTGGCGGCCGTCATCCGGGTCAGCCGCGCCGAGGTCACGGTGTCCATGAGCAGCCCGAGGACCTCCACGTCGGCGGCGTCCGCGAGGAGGGTGGTCTCCTCGGCCAGCTCGCGCACCGCCGCCTCCTCGATCGACTCGCCCGGCTCGACCTTGCCGCCCGGCAGCTCCCACACCCCGGAGCGGTCCAGGCCCAGGAGCACCCGGCCGGCCTCGTCGGTCACCACGACCCCCGCGCCGAGCGAGGCCCCGGCGGACGGCGGCTGGACGTTGCGGCGGGCGGTGGCGGCGTGATCTGCGGTCGTCATGGGCCCTGTGTACCAGGCGCCACCGACAGTCGGGCCGTGCGCGATCCCCGACGTAACAAAAAAGGAGAAACCTCTTGAAACGGGCGAAAAAGGGAGGACACTCGTTCTTACACCGGACAACCGGAGAGAGCCGCACCCGCCGACGGAGACGTCCGAAGGCCCGCGTGACCCTGATCTCGGCTCTGGCCAGGCCCCCGGCGGGGCCGGTCGGGCACGGAGCCGTCGGCGACGGCCGACGA
Source organism: Streptomyces sp. NPDC055815 (assembly GCF_053616475.1). Taxonomy (NCBI): domain Bacteria; kingdom Bacillati; phylum Actinomycetota; class Actinomycetes; order Kitasatosporales; family Streptomycetaceae; genus Streptomyces; species Streptomyces sp. NPDC055815. Next base: position 1,733 of record NZ_JBSHDU010000015.1, read on the forward strand.
CCGCGCGAACCGACACGGACCGCCGGGGACTGTCATGTCCGGGACCCGGCCCCGGCAGGCGGCACCACCGCCACCGGACAGTGCGCGTGATGCAGCACCGCGTGGGCGACGGAACCGATGAGCAGCGTCCCCAGGTGGTGCCGTTGATGGCGCCCCACCACCACCAGGCCCGCCTCCAGGGAACCCTCCACCAGCCGGCCCGCCGCGTCCCCGGGCACCACCACCGGCACCAGCTCCACCCCCGGCCACCGCTCCGCGAACGGCCGCAGCCGCTCCTCCTGCTCCCGCCCCGCCTCCTTCACGAGCTCCTCCGCGTCGTCCGCGAGCGGCAGCGGCGGCGGCACCTGGAGCGCCGGCGAAGGAGCCGCGAGGAGCGCACCCTGCGGCGGCGGCAGCCGCAGCGAGGTCACCACCTCCAGCGGTACGCCCCGGTGGTGGGCCGCCTCGAAGGCGAAGCCGAGGACCTCGTCCGAGGTCTCCTCCGGGTGCAGCCCGAGCAGCACCCGGCCCGCCTCCGCCCCGTCCTGGAGCGCGGCCGCCCGCGCCTCGTGCGGCACGACGACCAGCGGACAGGGCGCCGTCGTCGCCAGCGTCCGGCTGGTCGAGCCGAGGAGCAGGCTCGCGAAGCCGCCGTGCCCCCGGGAACCGGTCACCAGGAGCCGCGCGCCCCGCGCCGCCTCCGGCAGCGCGTCCGTCACGGACCCGTCCAGCGACTCGTACCGCACCGGAACGCGGTGCCCCCGCTCCTCGACCACCGTCCGTACGGCCCGCGTGACCGTGTCGGGAAGCTCCGGCGTCTTGCCCAGGGAGGCGATACGGGCGGCGCCCAGCTGGAGCGCCTCCGAGCGCACATGGGCCACCACCAGCGGCGCCCCCAGGCCCTCCGCGGCGCTCAGCGCCCATTCCAGGGCCCGGAGACTGTGCTCCGAGCCGTCCACGCCGACGACGACCGGCGGCTCGTACGCGGTGCTGGTGTCACTCATGGGGGAATGACTCCCGCACCCGCAGAAACGCCACGCCGGTCCGGCCCGAACTGCTTCGGACCGGACCGGCGCGGGATGGGGAGGATCAGGCGCCCTGCTGCTGCTTGCGCGCCCGCTCCTCGTTGCGCTCCATGATGCGGACGGTCTCCTTGCGGACCTCCGCCTGGGTGGCCCGCTCCTTCTGGAGCCACTCGGGGGACTCCTCGCGGAGCTCCTGGATCTGCTCGGTGGTCAGCGGCTCGGTGATGCCACCGCGCGCGAGACCGGCGATGGAGACGCCCAGCCGCGACGCGACCACCGGGCGGGGGTGCGGACCGTTCTTGCGCAGCTCCTGGAGCCAGGCGGGCGGGTTGGCCTGGAGCTCGTTCAGCTCGGCGCGCGAGACGACACCCTCCTGGAACTCTGCGGGGGTGGCCTCGAGGTACACACCCAGCTTCTTCGCCGCGGTCGCGGGCTTCATGGTCTGGGTGTTCTGGTGCGACGTCATGGTGTCAAGGGTATCGAGCATGCGGCCGAGCTCCGACCACGGCAGCTACCGGTAACCTGGCGGGGTGACAGGCTCGGACGCTTCCCCCGCGGATACCCCCACTTCCCCCTCCTCCTTCCGGCTCGCCTACGTGCCGGGAGCGACACCCGCGAAGTGGGTGCGGATCTGGAACGAGCGCCTGCCCGACGTGCCCCTGACCCTCCACGCCGTGACCCCGGCCGAGGCGTTCGCCGCGCTCCGGGAGGGCGCCGCCGACGCGGGCCTCGTCCGGCTGCCGGTCGACCGGGACGACCTCAGCGCGATCCCGCTCTACACGGAGACGACGGTCGTCGTCATCCCCAAGGACCACCTGTTCGCGGCGGTCGAGGAGGTCTCGGCGGAGGACCTCGCCGAGGAGCTCGTCCTGCACCCCCTCGACGACACCCTCGGCTGGGAGCAGCCGCCCGGCCGCCCCGCCATGGAGCGCCCCGCGACCACCGCCGACGCGATCGAACTGGTCGCCGCGGGCGTCGGCGTGCTCGCCGTCCCGCAGTCGCTGGCCCGGCTGCACCACCGCAAGGACCTCACCTACCGGACCCTCGTCGGCGTCCCGCAGTCGCGGGTGGCCCTGTCCTGGCCCGCCGCGGACGAGGCGCCCGACCTGGTGGAGGAGTTCATCGGCATCGTCCGCGGCCGCACCGTGAACAGCACCCGGGGCCGCCGCGCCGAGGAGAAGAAGGGCCAGAAGCAGCCCCGGGAGCAGAAGCCGGCGCGGTCGGCGAAGCCCCGTGCCGCGGGGAAGCCGGGCGCCGGGTCCCGTACCGGCGGGAAGCCCGCCGCCTCCCGCAAGGGCGGCGCGGGCTCCGGCCGGAGCGGGAAGCCGCGGCGCGGCCGCGGCTGAACCGTCCGCACGGCGGACGCCCCGCGCCCGGCCCCCGGCGGCTCGGCATACTGACCCCTCCTGATCACCGAGATCATCCAGGAGGAGCTTTGGCCGCCAGTTTCAGGACCGTCGTCGAGGTGGCACCGGACCACCTCGACCAGGCCCGGTCCATCGACCGGGTGTTCCAGGAGGCGATCGCCCCGGCGACCGTCAACTTCGACTTCGAGGCGATCCACCAGGCGGCCTCGGCCGTCCCGGACAGCGACGTGGTGAAGATGGTCCGGGGCTGGGGGCTCCAGGAGCACGCCCCCGTCCTCGTGATGGTGCTCTCCCTCAAGGAGGCCGTCCGCCAGGCCCTGCCGCCGGAGTGCGCGGAGGCCGGCTTCTGGGCCACGGTCGAGCGGGAGCTCGTCCAGGCCTTCACCGGCCTCGCCGCGCAGGAGGGGCAGCCCGGACTCTCCTTCTACGAGGAGTCCGCGGACCGCACCCGCTTCTACCGGGACCTGTTCTTCGCCCTCCAGGACGAGGAGACCGGGGACCACATGTACGCCCTGGCCTTCTGCGTCGACGTGACCGTCGAGCTGCCGAAGGACCGGACCCTCGCGCTCGAACTGACCGACATCGTGCCCTTCGCGGTGCGGCTCAACGCGATCGTGGTCCGCCAGGCCCTGAGCGTCTCCGTCTGAAGGTACGGGTGACCCGTACCGGCCCGCCGTCCCGGGCCGGATCCCCCACGGAGGAACAGCTCAGCCCGGCAGGCCAAGCCGCCTGCCCCGCGCCGCCGCGACGAGCTCCGGCACCGTGGCGAGCTTGACCCGGGGTCGCCCCGCGTCCCGGCCACGCGCCCGCTCCGCCCGGTCGATGGAGGCGAGACCGCGCGCGTCGACGAGACCCCGTCCGCTGCGGCTCCGCACGAGCCGCCGGAACTCCTGGGACGTGCCCGTCGGCTTCGGCAGCGCCCCGGCGACCGCGTCCGCGAGCAGCGTCCCGACCGTCTCCTCCGCGCACGCCCGGTTGGCCCCGATGCCCCCGGACGGCCCCCGCTTGACCCAGCCCACGACATAGCTGCCCGGCAGCCCCGCCACCCGGCCCGCCTCGTGCGGCACGGTGCCGCTGGCCTCGTCGAACGGCAGCCCCGCGAGCGGCACTCCGCGGTAACCGACGGCCCGGACGAGCAGCCCCGCCCCGATCTCCGTACCGGCCGCCGAACCGTCCTGGGTCACCCGGACCGCCCGCACGGCGTCGGTGCCCAGCGCCTCGACGGGGGCGGAGTGGAAGCGCAGCACGATCCGGCGCCCCTCCGTCGCGGGCGCCCGCGTCCAGTCCACCGCCTCCCGGGCCACGCCCCGCAGGAGCGCGGCCTTCGCCCCCGCCTGCGCCTCGTCGATGGCCGCGCCGGTGCGCGGATCCGCGTCGTCGACGACCAGGTCGACCCCGGGCAGATGCTTCAGGGCGAGCAGTTCGGAGGTGGTGTACGCGGCGTCCTCGGGGCCCCGGCGGCCGAGCAGCACCACCTCGCGGACCCGGGCGTCGCGCAGCGCGGCGAGCGCGTGGTCGGCGATGTCCGTACGGGCCAGGGCCTCGGGGTCCGAGACGAGGACGCGGGCGACGTCGAGGGCCACGTTGCCGTTGCCGACCACGACGACCCGCTCGGCGGAGGGCCGCACGGCGTCCGCGCCGGTCTCCGGGTGCGCGTTGTACCAGGAGACGACGGAGGTCGCCGAGACGCTGCCCGGCAGGTCCTCGCCGGGGATGCCGAGGCGCCGGTCGGAGGGCGCGCCCACCGCGTAGACCACCGCGTCGTGGTGCGCGGCGAGTTCCTCGGGGGTGACGTCCCGGCCGATCTCGACGCCGAGCCGCATGCGGACCCGGGGGTGGGCGTGGAAGCGGGCGAAGGTCTCCCCGGCGCCCTTGGTCGCCGGGTGGTCCGGCGCCACGCCGTACCGGACGAGACCGCCGGCGACCGGCAGCCGGTCGATCAGCGTCACCTCGGCGTTGGTGTGCAGCAGGAGGTCCTCGGCGGTGTACATGCCGGCCGGTCCCGTGCCGACGATCGCGACGCGGATCGGGGCGAAGTCGGCGGGGATCGAGCGGTCGAAGACCGGCTCGCCCCAGGGGTGGAAGGTCGGCGAGGCGAGGACCGGCGCGGGCTCGCGGTCCGCGTAGTAGGCGGCGTTGATCCCCTCGTACTCCCGCAGCCGCGCGGTGAGCCGGTCGGCCGGGAAGATCGCGTCGACCGGGCAGGCGTCGGCGCAGGCCCCGCAGTCGATGCAGCTCTTCGGGTCGATGTACAGCATCTCGGTGGTGCCGAAGTCGGGATCGTCCGGCGTCGGGTGGATGCAGTTGACCGGGCACACGGCGACGCAGGTGGCGTCGTTGCAGCAGGTCTGGGTGATGGCGTAGGTCATGTCGTCGGCTCAGCTCGGATCCGGGGGAGGGGGTCAGATGAGGTTCGCGCGCTGGTAGAAGAAGAGCGCGGGCCGGGTCAGCAGGCGGGCCGAGGCCAGGAACTCCATGAGTCCGGCGCAGCTGGCCCGCATCTGCGCCTTGTAGTGCTCGTTGGCGGCGGCCTCGCGCCGTGCGCGCACCGGGTCGAGGCCGGCCTTCGCGTACACGTCGGGGCTGACCAGGCTGGTGACGATGTAGTACGCCGCGATGGCCACGACCAGCGCGTGGAAGTTCCGGCGGGCCCGGCCGGCGTGCTCCAGCCGGCGGCGCGTCTCGTCCCGGGCGAACTTCATGTGCCGGGACTCCTCGACGACATGGATGTTGTTGATGGTGCGGACGAAGGGGACGACCCGCTCGTCGCGCATCCAGTCGCGCTGCATGACGTCGAGGACCTCCTCGGCGACGAGGATCCCGGCGTAGGCGGCCTCGCCGAAGCCGATGGTCTTGAAGGCGCGGCCGAGTTCGAGCACGGCCCGCCTGGGCCGGTAGGCGGGGGCGCCGAGCTTCTGGGCGCCCCGGGCGAACATGATGGAGTGCCGGCACTCGTCGGCGATCTCGGTGAGGGCCCACTGGAACCGGGGGTCGGTGGGGTCCTTGGCGTACATGTCGCGCAGCACCATCTGCTGGAGGATCATCTCGAACCAGATGCCCGTACTGGCCACCGAGGCCGACTCCTGCCGGGTCAGCTCCTTGCGCTGCTCCTCGGTCATCTCGTTCCAGTAGGCGGTCCCGTAGAGGCTGTTCCACTCCGGGCTCTGGCCGTGGAAGTCCTTGTCGAGGGGGGTGTCCCAGTCGACCTCGGCGGCGGGGTCGTACGAGAGCTTCGCGGCCGACAGGAGCAGGCGCGCGGCGACGTCGTGGTCTTCGTTGTCGGGGCGGACGGTGCTGCTGGCCATGGTGCGGCTCCTCGGGGTCGCGCGGGCGGCTCGGAGGCTTGTTAGACATCGCGTCTAGCAAGCTTGTTAGACGGAACGTATAGCAAGGGTCCCCGGGAGGCCTACCCCTCGGTACGGACTTTCTTCCGCAGGAGTTACCCCGGGTACGCGAACGGGGCCGGAGCCGTGGCGGCTCCGGCCCCGTCCCGGGGTGCGCGAGGTCAGAAGGTCAGGTTCCAGGCGTCGATCCGGCCCGTGTCCTGGGCCGCGTTGTCGTTCACGCGGAGCTTCCAGACGCCGTTCGCGACCTCCGAGGAGGCGTTGACCGTGTACGTCTGGAGGATGTTGTCCGTGCCGCTGCCCGTGTGGTTGTGCAGGGTGTACACGGTGCCGTCCGGGGCCACCAGGTCGACCTTCAGGTCACCGATGTAGGTGTGCTTGATGTCGACGCCCACCTTGAGGGTGGCCGGCGCGTTGCCCGTGACACCGCTGACCGTGATCGGGCTCTCGACCGTGGAGTTGTCCGCGATCGCGACGTCCGTGAGGTTCTCGAAGTACGCCCCGGCCGGCGGGGTGGAGCCGCCGACGGCCTTCAGGGCGTCGACGCGGCCCTCGCCGAAGAAGCTGTTCTTCGCCGTGGTGCCGGTGCAGCGGGCGTCCGAGGGGCAGGCCAGGTCGGTGGCCTGCTCGCCGAGCTTCGCCCGGATGTCCGCCGGGGTGTACGCCGGGTTGGCGCTGGCGAGCAGCGCGGCGACGCCCGCCACGTGCGGGGAGGCCATCGAGGTGCCGCTCAGCGAGGAGTACTTGCCGCCCGGGACGGTGCTGTAGACGGACTCACCGGGGGCCGAGACCTCGATGACGTTGCTGCCGTAGTTGGAGAAGGACGCCTTGGAGGTGCCGCTGGTGCCGTTCGCCGCGACCGTGACGACGCCCGGCAGCTCGGCCGGGATGTCGAGGCAGTCGTTGGTGAGGGTCCGGGTGACCGGCGTCGAGTCGTTCGGGCTCGACGAGTCGGTCGTCTTGTTGGCCAGGTCGACATTGGAGTTGCCGGCCGCCGCGACCTGGAGCGAGCCCTTGCCCTCGGCGTACGCCTGGGCGCGGCCCACGCCCTCCAGGATGGCCGCCTGGTCGAGGTCGTTCGGGCAGTTGAACTGCCACGGGTCCGTGTAGTAGCTGTTGTTGGTGACCTTGAAGCCGTGGTCACCGGCCCACACGAGGCCGCAGATGGTGTTCTCCGCGAAGAACAGCGTGGTGCCCGGCTCGGCGATGCGCACCGAGGAGATCTTCACGCCCGGCGCGACACCGATGGCGCCCTTGCCGTTCTTGGCGGCCGCGACCGTGCCGGCGACGTGGGTGCCGTGCTGGTCGACGTCACGCCAGGCCCCGGCGCGGGTGTCCGTCTTGCCGTAGGCGCAGGAGACCGAGTCGGCGGCGTTGAAGTTCGGCGCCAGGTCCTGGTGCTGGTCGTCGACGCCGGTGTCCAGGATGCCGACCTTGACCGAGGCGGAGCCCGGGTTGACGGCCCAGGCCTGGTCGGCCTTGATCTGGGTCATGTCCGAGCGGACGGGCTCCGTCGTCGGCGCGGTGGCCTGCGAGGGGTTGGCCGGGAGCGCCGGGTTGTAGGCGTCGGCGGGGACGTCGGAGGTACGGGTCGCGCCGACCTTCTGGACGCCGGAGACGCCGCGCATCGTGGCGGCGAAGGAGGCGGAGGTCGAGTGCGCGACGATCACACCGATCGCGTCGTACGAGGCGAAGACCGAGCCGCCGTTGTTGGCGACGGCGGTGCGGACGGCGCTGGTGTCGCCCGGGGTCGTGATGACCAGGTAGGCGCGGGTGCCGGCGGCCCAGGCGGCCGCGGCCGCGGTGGCGTTCGACGGGGCGGTCGCGGTGAACGCCGCGAGCGGCTCGTTGTCGAGCGGGGCGGCCTGGGCGAGGGAGACGGGTCCCGCGAGCGCCAGGGTCGTACCGAGGGCCGTCGCCGCGAGTCTCATGCGGCCGGATATCTGGGAAAACAATGCGTCCTCCGATGACCCGGTGGCGCGGGTGGCGCCGGCCGGGCCGTGTGTTGTGTGGGGTGGACGCAAGATCGCAGACAAACGGGGCGGAAGGAAGCCTTCTGTCCGACAAGCCCGTTCGCGTAACAAAATCTTGACTTGAACATGGCGACGAGAGGGCGATTTCCGTTCCTTCGCCCCCTCGTCGGCAGTTGCTCCTATTTGAGGTATGGGCCGGCCGTGCCGATCCTGCCGGGGCCGTTCAGGACGTACACCCGGAGGTTTCCCTTGCCGGGGGCGGCGATCGAGAGGGTGCCGTCGGCGACCGTGCGGACGTCGCCGGTGACGGCGTCGGTGTACGTGCCGTTCGGGACGCCCGTGAACGTGGCGCCGCCCGAGACGGTGACGAGGGCGAAGCTGTCCGTCGCGCCGCTGGTGTAGCGGCGCTTGAACGCCATGCCGCCCGAGACGCCCTCGGTGGAGTACTGGCCCGTCTGGAGCGCGGGGATCGCCCGGCGGATCTGGTTGAGCCGCTGGACGTGCTTGACCAGGGGCTGTGCGAGGGTGGTCGCGACCTGGCCGCTCGCCGAGGAGACCTGGGAGAAGTCGGAGGCCGTGACGGAGCCGGCGAGGTGCTCGCCGAAGTAGGCGCGGCCGGTGGTCGCGAGCGGGCAGGTCGGCCCGCAGTCGATCTTCCGGCCCTTCTGGAACTCGATCTCGGAGCCGTAGTACAGCGTCGGGATGCCGCGGAAGGTCCACATCAGGGACATGTTCTCGGCCCAGGCGTCGGTGCCGCCGGCGTACCGCTCGCTCGACTTGTTCGGCCCGTAGTCGTGGCTGTCGACGTAGACGACGTTGTAGGTGGCGTCGTTGTAACTGTCGTCGGAGTCCTTGCCGTTGGAGAAGGCGTTCTGAGCGTCACCGAAGTTCATGTGCATGCGCATGTCGATGACGTTCATGCCGGAGAACCGGCTGTGGTCGGGCGTGTGGTAGCTGTTCCCGGCGAGGAACGCGTTGGTGGAGGTGGGCTGGTTGCCGGTGCCCTGCTGCTGCTCGTAGTCGTACATCTCCAGGGCGGCCCTGGCGTCGTCGGCGTCGTACTCCTTGCGCTCCTTCCAGGTGTAGAACTGCGCCGAGTGGTTCACGGAGCCGCGGTTCCACTTGTCGTTGACGAAGGCGGCGACCTCCCCGAAGACGAAGAAGTTCTTCGCGGCCTCGGCGCCGTGGCGCTGGGTGACCCGCTCCTGGATGGCGGGCAGGAAGCGGCGGTTCCAGGTGGTGCGCGGGATGTGCACGGCCGTGTCGACGCGGAATCCGTCGACGCCCATGTCGATGTACTTGTTGTAGGCGCCGATCAGGTAGTTCTGGACGGTCGCGTTCTCGGTGTCGAAGTCCGCCAGGTCCTCGTGCAGCCAGCAGGAACGCGCGTCCTCACCCTCCCAGTTGCCGATCCAGCACTGGTGGTAGAGGTCCTTCGGGAACATCCCCGAAGTGGGGCTCGGCCACTGGCAGTTGTAGACCGTGTAGCCCTCGGCGCTCTTCCCGCCGGTCGGCTTCCCCCAGTTCACGCAGGTGTTGCCGGTGGGCTCGGCCGTCGACCACAGGTCGCCGTTGTAGTACGCCTTGCCGCTCTTCGCGTCGACGGTCAGGCCGTCGTACTCGAAGCCGGGCTGCTTCTCGTCGTAGTACCAGCTCCACTGGCTGTCCCGCACGCCGTACACGGTCGGGACGAAGAGGCCCTTGGCGCCCCAGCGGGAGGAGTGGTTGTAGACGACGTCCTGGTAGATCTTCATGCCCTTGGCGTGGGCGGCGTCGATCAGGTCCTGGTAGGAGGCGCCGGCCGACTCCAGGCGCGGGTCGACCTTGTAGAAGTCCCAGCCGTGGTAGCCGTGGTAGTCGTAGTCCGAGCGGTTGAGGACCACCGGGGTGACCCAGATCGCCGAGAACCCGAGGCCCTTGACGTAGTCGAGCTTCTGGATGAGGCCCTTGAAGTCGCCCCGGAACATGGGGTCGTCGTTCGCCGCGTTGCCGGACTTGACGTGCTGGCTGCCGCCCCGGTCGTTCGAAGGGTCGCCGTCGTTGAAGCGGGCGGTGAGGACGAAGTAGATCGGGTCCTTGCGCGGGTCGGTGCCGAGCGGCTTCCCGGTCGCGGGTGTGGCCGGCCGGTCGCCGGTGGTGGCGCTCGCGGCGGCCGAGGCCGCGGAGACGTTCCCGGCGGCGTCCACGGCCCTCACCGTGTAGGTGTACGCGGTCCGTTCGGCGAGGCCGGTGTCGGAGTACACCGTGGAGCCGACGTCGGTCACGACCGTGCCGCCGCTGCCTCCGACCCGGGTGACCTGGTACTTCGTGACGCCCCGGTCGTCGGTGGCGGGGTCCCAGGCGAGCAGCACCGAGACGCCGTCGGCGGTCGCGGTGAGCCGGGCCGGGGCGGTGGGAGCCTGGGTGTCGGGCGGGGTCGCGGCGCACGGGTCGGCGGCGTTCGCCGTCACCACCCGGTTCCGCACGGTGGAGACGCCCGTGCCGATCGTGTAGTCGGAGCCGCCGTTGTTGTCCCAGGTGCCGTTGCCGTTGTTGAAGGCGGCCTTGAGGGAGGAGGCCGGCCCGAGGTCGATCTCCCGCTTCCACCAGCCCGCGCAGGCGGCCTGCATGCCGACGCCCGGGACGGCGGTCCAGGCGCCGCCCGCGGGCTGGTAGTGGATGTTGGCGGTGGACCAGCCGAGCGCCTCGGTGGAGTAGTAGACGGTCGCCTTCGCCGCGGGGGCGGGCGTGGTGTTCCCGCAGGGGTCGGAGTGGGCGACGACGCCGTCCTTGACGGTGATGTTCCCCGTCCCCAGGGCGTAGTTGCGGCCGCCGTTGTTGTCCCAGGTGCCGCTGCCGTTGTTGAAGGTGGCCTGGAGACCGGCGGCCGTGCCGAGGCTGACGGTCTTCTTCACCCAGTCCGTGCAGGCGGGCTCCATGGCGACGCCGGGGACCGTGGTCCAGGAGCCGCCGTCGGGGGCGTAATGCAGGTTATAGGCGGCCCAGTTCTTCGTCTTCGTCCAGTAGAAGACCGTCGCCGTGCTCTCGGCGGCCGCCGCGACCGGGGCGGTCCGGGGCGACGGGTCGTCGGGTGGCGCGGCGAGCAGGCCCAGGAGGCCGGCGGCCATGGCCAGGACGGCCACCGGGCGTCCGGGCAGGCGGAGGGGGGTGCGGCTCATCTGATGTCTCCAGGCGGAGGTGCGTTCCGAACGGGCCGGTGGGGGGACGGGGGATCGGCACCGTTGGAAACGCTGTCGGAAAGTTTCTGAAACATCTTGCGTCGGGCGGAAGTTACCGCCGCCGGGGCCGGAGGTAAAGACTTCTGACGGAAGCGGTTTCTATACTCGGGCGGTCGCGGGCGGTCGCACGCGTGATCGACGTCGAGAGGTTTCCGGTGAAACTGCCCGCGCCGCTGCACGTACTCAACGAAGGCCTGGCGTTCCTGCTCGAACTCGCCGCCCTGGCCGTACTGGCCTGGTGGGGATGGGACAGCGCGGAGAACGTGGTGCTCCGGCTGCTGCTCGCGATCGCCGCACCGGCCGTCGCGGCCGTCGTCTGGGGCCTGTTCGCCGCGCCCAGGGCGCGGTTCCGGGTGCCGCTCGCGGGTGTTCTGCTGGTGAAGGCCCTGGTGTTCGGCGCGGCGGCGCTCGCGCTCCTCGCTGTCGACCGGCCGGTGTGGGCCGTCGTCTTCGCCGCCGTGACCCTGGTCAACACCGCCCTGGCGACGGCGGACCGGCAGGCCGCGATGCATCGCGGCGCCTGACCGCCTCCGCGAACGGGGCCCCGTCCCCCAGGCGTCCGCCGCGGGTTGCCTCACCAGGGGGATTGACTTCGCGTCAGCGCGCCGATTTTAATCCACCAAGTGGTTGGTGGATTAATGGAGGTGGGCATGGCGGCGACGCGACGAGGTAGGCCACCGGCCGGTCCGGAGCGTCGGAACGCTCTGGTGCAGGCGGCGTACCGATGTCTGGCCGAAGGCGGGTTCGAACGGTTGCGGATGCGGGACGTGGCCGCCCAGCTGGGCATCGACCACTCGTCGATCCACCACCACTTCCCCACCAAACAGGACCTGGTGGTGGCGGTCGTCGACCACGCCACCCAGCAGTTCCGGTCGACCACACCGCCGGACGGCAGCCCCGTCGAGCGCCTGCGGCACCACCTGGCCACGCTCGGCCAGAAGATCGTCGACGAGCCCGAACTCCACATCGTCCTGCGCGAACTGGATCTGCGGGCCCGGCGCGACCCCGACCTGCGGGAGATCATCGCCGGCCAGGAAGAGGGCTGGCGGAACTCACTGCACGCTCTGCTGACCGAGGCCGCGGCTGTCGGAGCGCTGGCCCCCGGTGTCGATCCGGCGACGGGAGCGGAGCTGGTCATCGCCACCGTCAAGGGGGCGAGCCTGGCTTCCGGCCGCGCCGGAGACGTCCTCGAACTCCTCGAACAGCTGCTGATCCGCGCTTGATTCCAGCCGGCCCCCAGGAGGAACATCTCATGTCCACACGTCGACTCCAGGTCGTCATCATCGGCGGAGGCATCGGCGGCCTGTGCCTGGCGCAGGGCCTGCATACCGCCGGGATCGACGTCGCAGTGTACGAACGAGACGCCGACTCCGATGCACGGACGCAGGGATACCGGCTCAACATCGAACCGGTCGGCAGCCGGGCGCTGCACGACTGCCTGCCTGCGCACCTCTGGCACATCCTGGTGGCCACCGCCGGTGATCCCGGGCCCGGCATGGGGGTGTTCACCGAGAAGCTACGGCTGTTGATGCGGGAAGACGTCCCGCCCGCAGGGCTTGACCCGTCCGAACTGACGCACGCGGTCAGCCGGGTCACGCTGCGGAGGCTACTGCTCGCCGGACTGGACGACATCGTCCACTTCGGCAAGGAGATCACCGGCTACCGGCAGAACGCCGACGGCACCGCCACCGCCCTTTTCGCCGACGGGACCTCCGCCACCGGCGACGTGCTGGTCGGCGCGGACGGAGCCAACTCGCGCGTGCGGCGGCAGCTTCTGCCGCACGCGCGGCGGACCCCCGCACCCGGCGTCGGGATCGGCGGCAAACTTCCGCTGGGCGACGGGTCGGCATGGCTGCCCGAAGAGCTGATCAGCAGCAAGAACATGTTCCTGCCGAAGCGGGACTTCCTGTTCACGGCGGTATTCCGCCGCCGGGAGACGGACGGGACCACCGCCGAACGCGTCGGCGACCAGATGCGGGCCGCAGGCCTGGACCCGGATCTCCTCGTCAAGGACGCCAGGGACGACGATTACGTCATGTGGGCCTACGTCGCCCACCGGCGCGCGCTGCCCGCCGTCCCGCCTGACGCCTCAGCGGGCGGGCGCGGACGACGGATGCGCGAGCTGGTCGTCTCCCGCCTGACGAACTGGCATCCCGACCTGCGCAAGCTGATCGCCGAGACGCCTGCGGACACCATCGAGCAGTTCGACTTCGCCACTGCCGAGCGGATGAAGCCCTGGCCGACCAGCAACGTGACCGTACTGGGCGATGCCGCCCACTCCATGCCGCCGGTCGGTGGTCTCGGCGGCAACGCCGCGCTGTACGACGCCGACGTGCTGCGCCGTGCGCTGATCGCGGTCGACCGGGGGGAGGCTGAACTGCTCCCCGCCATCGCCGAGTACGAGCGCGCGATGTTGAAGAACGGCTTCGCCGCCGTGCGAGCCGCAACCATGTACCTGCGCCTGGCGGCCCTGCCCAGCAGCGCGGTCCGAACCATCGCACGGACGTTCTTCCGGCTGTGCGGCGTCATCCCCCCACTGCGCCGCGCGATCTTCTCGGACTGACCGCCCACCGGGAGTTCCCCTTGTCGACCCTGAAGGCGACGAGCCGCGCGACCGACTGTTCCTGGAGGGTCAACCGCGACATCGGCGGCGCCACCGCCGCGCCCGCCGCTCGACCGGCCCTGTCCCACCGGGCAGTCCGGTCACGGCCGGGGCCAGGGGCGGCCTTCGAGCCTCTCGATGTCCCGGTTGAAGCGTTCGAGGTAGGCGGCGAAGCGGGTCACGTCCTCGGGTGACCAGTGCTCCATCACGCGCTCCAGACCCTCGACGTTCGAGGTGCGGTCGGCCTCCAGGCGGCGCTCGCCCTCCTCCGTGATGCGGAACTTGCGGGCGATGCCGCCGTCGGGATCCGGGATGCGCTCCACGACCCCGGCGCGCAGCATCGAGGCGGTCTGCCGGTTGAGGGTGGAGGCGTCGAGTCCGAACGCCTCGCTGAGCTGCCCGATGGACATCGGCCCGTGCATGCGGATGCGGGTGAGGAGCACGTACGCGCTGCGGTCGAGCTGACCGCCGGCCGCCCGGGAGCGGGGCCCGTACAGGAGGGCGTGCCGTCCGATGAGCATGCTCTCGAACTCGACCAGGTGGGTGGGCTTGTCCATGAGGGCATTCTCTCCTGTCGCACGGTCGTGTGCAGCATGCACAGCTTGTGCATGCTGCAATCGATGTGCATGATGCACAAGCATCGACCCATCGAAGAAGTACCGAGGGAGAACCCGTGGACGGCTCCAAGCCCGACGCCCGCCCCGGCGGCGTCGTCGGCGTCCTCGCCATGGCCGGCATCGTGGCCGCGCTCATGCAGACCCTGGTGGTGCCGCTCATCGGCGACCTCCCCAAGCTGCTCGACACCACCGCATCCGACGCCTCCTGGGTGATCACCGCCACCCTCCTCGCCGGAGCCGTCGCCACCCCCGTCGCCGGCCGGCTCGGCGACACCCTCGGCAAGCGGCGCGTCCTGCTCGCCTCCGTGATCCCGCTCGTCGCCGGCTCGGTCGTCTGCGCGCTCGCCTCCTCCGTCGTCCCGATGATCGTCGGACGCGGACTCCAGGGCCTCGGCATGGGCGTCGTACCGCTCGGCATCAGCCTGCTCCGCGACGTCTCCCCGCCCGAGAAGCTCGGCGGGTCCATCGCCCTGATGAGCGCCTCCATGGGCGTCGGCGGCGCCCTCGGCCTGCCCTTCTCCGCCGCCGTCGCCGAGAACGCCAGCTGGCGCGTGCTCTTCTGGGTCGCCGCCGGACTCAGCCTCCTGGTCGGCCTCCTGATCTGGCGCGTCGTCCCCGCGGGCCGCCGCACCGACGCCCCCGGCCGCTTCGACGTGCCGGGCGCCCTCGGCCTCGGCACCGGGCTCGTCGCCCTGCTCCTCGCCGTCTCCAAGGGCGCGACCTGGGGCTGGGGCAGCGCCACCACCCTCGGCCTCTTCGCCGTCGCCGCCGTCGTCCTGCTCGCCTGGGGCGCCTGGGAGCTGCGCATCGCCGAGCCGCTCGTCGACCTGCGGGTCACCGCCCGCCCGGTCGTCCTGATGACGAACGCGGCCTCGGTCCTCGTCGGCTTCGCCATGTACGCGCAGTCCCTGGTCGTCCCCCAGCTGTTCCAGCTGCCCGAGGCGACCGGGTACGGACTCGGCCAGTCGATGATGGCCATGGGCCTCTGGATGGCCCCGGCCGGCCTCATGATGATGATCCTCGCGCCCCTCGGCGCCAAGCTGTCGGCCGCCCGCGGCCCCAAGGTCACGCTCTCCGTCGGCGCGCTCGTCATCTCCGCCGGTTACGGCTCCTCCCTCGCCCTGATGGGCTCCACCTGGGGCCTGCTCACCGTGACCCTCATCTGCAACACCGGTGTCGGACTCGCGTACGGGGCGATGCCGGCGCTCATCATGGGCGCGGTGCCGCAGGAGGAGACCGCCTCGGCCAACAGCTTCAACACCCTGATGCGCTCCATCGGCACCTCCGTCTCCGCGGCCGTCATCGGCGTCGTCCTCGCCCAGATGACCACCACCCTCGGCGGGCACGCGCTGCCCTCCGAGGACGGCTTCCGCGTGGCGATGCTCATCGGCTGCGGTGTCGGCCTCGTGGCCGCGGTCGTTGCCGCGCTCATCCCGGCGAAGGCCCCGGCACCGGCTCCCGCCGACGCCCGGGGCGCCGGGCCCGGGGCGGGCCCGCGCGCGGCCTCGGAGGCCACGACGGCCTGACGGCGCCGACGACGGGGTGGCGCCCGGCCCCGCGGCCGGTTGCCGCCCTCTCCGGTGCCGCTCTGTCCGGTGCCGCCCCCTCGGCCGTCACCCCCGCCGGCCGTCCCGCCGGTCCCGGCCCGTCCTCAGTCCTGCACCGCCGTGAAGCCCGCCCTCTTGTACGTCCGCATCAGCAGGGCCGTCTCCGTCGACGTCACGTCCTCCAGGCGCGCGAAGACCCGGGCCGTGAACTCCTGGAAGTCCCGGGTGTCGCGATGGCTCGAGTACCCGAGCAGGCTCGTCCCGCCGCTCGTCACCACCAGATGCCGCAGGGCCGGTTCCCGCGCGAGCAGCCGGATCGCGGGATCGAGCCCCCGGTGCGGCACCCCGAGCCGGAACCGCGCCTCCACCGGATAGCCGAGGACCGCCGGGTCGGCGTGCAGCCGCAGATGCAGCACGTGCGAGGCCGTGAGCCGGGCCAGCCGTCGCCGGGCCGTCGTCTCGCCGACGCTCAGCTCCCGCGCGAGGCGGGTCGTCGACATGCGGGCGTCGCGCCGGAGCAGCTCGACGAGCCGGCGGTCGAGCTCGTCCACGACGGGCGGCTCCGGGAGCGCGGTCCCCTCGATGGCATGCCGCCGTACGTCCGTGGGCTCGTCGTCGTACGGCGCCCAGTCGCTGGCAGTGAGCAGCAGCCGGAGCACCACCGCCGAGTGGATGTCCACGACCCCGTCGAGCCGGCCGATCACCGTGTCCACGAGGGTGAGCAGCGCGTCGTGGCCGGGCGCGTGGAGCTCGACGAACACGTCGAGCGCCCCGGTGGCGACCTCCACGGACCGCGTCTCGTCCAGGGCGGCGAGCGTCAGCGCCACCTCGTGGACGCGGCCCGGCGCGCACCGTACGGCTATCTCCGCGGTCACCCCCTCGTACTGGTACTCGGGGATGAGCGCCGCCACGAACGCGACCCGCCCGTCGGCGGTCATCCGCTCCAGGCGGCGCGCGACGGTCCGCTCGTGCGCCCCGACGGCCGCGGCGACCTCCGCGAAGGGCGCGCGGGGATCGCGGTGCAGGACCTTCAGGATCCCGTGGTCCAGCGCGTCGAGTCCGCCGCCGGGCCCGGGAGCACCCGCACCCGGGCCGGTCCCGGCCCCGGCGCCGGACCCAAGCCCGGTCCCGCGCCCGGCCCCCGCTCCGTCGCCGCGCCGCACCACCCGCTCCTCCGTCATGCCGCCTCCTCTCCTCCCGGCCCCGGGCCCCGCCCGAAGGCGCTCCAGACATCCCCCTCGTGCCCGAATCCGCCGGAGACGCCCCGCCCTCTGCCGCATTCGGCCGTCTTAGGGGTCAACTCTTGCCCGAAGTGGGGTTCGCTCGCCACATTGTGGTGCATCTTCCGCCCCCGTACCCCACCCGCCGGGCGGCCCCCCTTCCCCATCGAGCCCCCGCGGCCCTCCCGAAGAGGTAGTACGTATGACGACGGACGCCGGTACCCGCACCGCCCCCGGACGAAGAAGAGCCGTACGTCCCGTGCCCGCCGGCGCGGTCATCGCCTCGGTCGCGCTCGTCGAGCTCTCCAGCGGCATGACCCAGGGCTTCCTCTCCCCGCTGCTCAAGGGCCTGACCGACACCCTGAAGGTCACGGCGGCGGACCTGAACTGGATCAGCATCGCGAACCTGCTCGCGAGCGTCGCGTTCACGCCGGTCCTCGCCCGCATGGGCGACCTGTACGGCCATCGCCGTCTGCTGCGCTGGAACCTCGCGATCGTCGTCGCCGGCTCCGTCCTCGTCGGTCTGAGCCGCTCCTTCCCGGTGCTGCTCGCCGGCCAGATCCTGCAGGGCGCCATCGCGGGCTTCTTCCCGCTCCTCGTCGGCATCCTCCGCAACCGCCCCGACGGCGGCGACGCGGAGAGCCGCCGCGGCATCAGCCTCATGGTCGCCGCGCTGATCGGCGGCCTCACCCTCGGCCTGCTGTCCAGCGGCTTCATCGCCGCGACCGTCGACAGCCCCACCGCCGCCCTCTGGGTGCCCGCCATCGGCGCCAGCGTCGCGCTGGCCGTGACCTGGCCCCTGCTGCCCGAGTCGGACGCCCGCCCCGGCGGCTCCGTCGACTGGGCCGGGGCGGTGCTGCTCTCCGTCGGCCTCGTCGCCCTGATGCTCGCGCTGGGTCTCGGCGGCACCCCCGGCTGGGAGTGGACCTCCCCCCGTACCCTCGCCACCCTGGTCGGCGGCGTGGTCGTCACCGCCCTGTGGGTGCTCGTGGAGCTCCGTACCGCCGAGCCCATGATCGACGTCCGGATGTTCGCCCGGCGCAACGTGGTCGTCGTCTCCGTCGTGACGCTCACCTTCAGCTTCTGCATGCTCGGACTCCAGATCGCCCACCCGGTCTTCCTGGGCACGAGCCCCGAGGAGACCGGGTACGGCTTCGGCTACAGCCCCGTCGTCATCGGCCTGGCCATGCTCCCCAACCTGCTCGCCATGGCCCTCGGCGCGCTAGCCGCCCCCGCCGTCGCCGCCCGCATCACCGACCGGCTCACCCTCGTCACGGGCTCCGCCCTGATGGCCCTCGGATACGGCGTCGTCCTCGCCGTCCACTCCTCGGCGCCGGTCTTCCTCCTCGGCACGGCGTTCGCCGGACTCGGCAACGGCTTCCTCCAGCACTCCACGCGCACCCTCGCCGTCGAGTCCGTCCCCCACGACCGGACGTCCGTCGGCTCCGGCATCAACGAGCTGATCATCAACGTCGGCGGCTCGCTCGGCGCCGCCGCGGTCCTCACCGTCTTCGCCGGGCGCACCCCCGCCGGCCACACCCTGCCGGACCTCGGCGCCTACACCACCTCCTGGGTGCTGTGCGCCGTGATCTCCGTCGCCGGCGGCGCCGCCTCCCTCCTCTACCGCACCCCGTCGAAGGACCTCCGATGACGACGACCGCCACGGCCCGCCACCACAGCCGGGCCGTCCTCACCCGCCACCAGGAAGCGGTCGTCGGGCTCAGCCACGCCCTGCACGCCGACCCCGAACTCGCCTACGAGGAGCACCGCGCGGCCCGCCGCATCACCGACCTCGTCGAGCGCGCCGGATTCGACGTGACCCGCGAGGCGTACGGACTGCCCACCGCGTTCCGCGCCACCGCCGGCACCGGCGACCTGGTCGTCGCGATCTGCGCGGAGTACGACGCGCTCCCGGGCATCGGCCACGCCTGCGGGCACAACGTCAACGGCTCGGCCTCCGTGGCCGCCGCCCTCGCGCTCGCGCCGCTCGCCGACGACCTCGGCCTCACCGTGGCGCTCCTCGGCACCCCCGCCGAGGAGTCGGGCGGCGGCAAGGTCGACATGCTCCGCGCCGGGGCCTTCGACGACGTGGCCGCCGCCATGATGGTGCACGCCGCGCCGCAGGACGCCGTGGGCCTCTCCACCCTGGCCATCAGCAGCCTCTCCGTCACGTACGGCGGGGTCCCGGCGCACGCCGCCGCGATGCCGCACCGGGGCGTCAACGCCGCCGACGCGATGATGATCGCGCAGGTCGCGATCGCCGCCCACCGCCAGCAGATGGTCCCCGGCGCCGTCGTCTCCGGCGTCGTCACCTCGGCCGGCGACGCGGCGAACGTCATCCCGGACCGGGCCACCGCGACGTACGACGTCCGCGCCGGCACCAGCGAGGAACTCGCCGAACTCCAGGCGCGGGTCCGGGCCTGCTTCGAGGCCGGCGCCCTCGCCACCGGCGCCGAGCTCCTCCTGGAGACCGTCGGCAACGACTACGCCGACCTCCGCCAGGACCTCGCGATGGGCCGGAGCTACCAGGCCGCCGCCGAGGCGCTCGGCCGCACCGTCCTGCCCAACGACCCCGGCCTGCGCGGCGGTTCGACCGACATGGGGAACGTCTCGCACCTCGTCCCGACGATCCACCCGTCCATCGGGTACGACTGCGGCGACACGATCATGCACCACCCGGACTTCACCCGGTACGGCACCACGGCCGCCGCCGACCGTGCCGTCCTCGACGGCGGCCTGGCCATGGCGTGGACCGCGATCGACCTGGCGACCGACCCGGCCCAGCGCGAGCGGCTCCTCGCCCGCGTCGCCGCCCGCGCCGCCGCGAACTGAAGAACCCTCAGGCCGCCGTGCCCAGCCAGGGACGGCGGCCGGGGCCGGTCGGGTGGGTGCCGGTGGCGCTCATGACGACCGAGTACAGGCTGGTCTGGGCGGCGATGAAGAGCCGGTTGCGCTTGGCGCCGCCCCAGGAGATGTTGGCGACCGGTTCCGGGACGTTCAGCCGCCCGATCAGGGTGCCGTCGGGGTCGTAGCAGTGCACCCCGTCGCTCATCGCGGCGGCCCAGAGGCGGCCGTCGGCGTCGAAGCGCAGGTTGTCGAAGCGGGCCTCCGCGCGGGCCGAGGCGTCGGCGAAGACCTTGCCGGGGGAGAGCGTGCCGTCCTCGCGGACGTCGAAGACCCGGATGAGGCCGGCCCGGGTGTCGGAGACGAAGAGCAGCGTCTCGTCGTGGGAGAAGACGAGACCGTTCGGGGCGGCGAACTCGTCGGACACCAGGCGCACTTCGCCGGTGTCCGGATCGATCCGGTAGACGTTGTTGGAGCCGATCTCGCTCTCCGCGAGGTGACCCTCGTAGTCGCTGGTGATGCCGAAGTCCGGATCGGAGAACCAGATCGAGCCGTCGGACTTCACCGCCGCGTCGTTCGGGCTGTTCAGGCGCTTGCCCTGCCAGCGGTCCGCGAGCACGGTGACGGTGCCGTCGTGCTCGGTGCGGGTCACGCGCCGGTTGCCCTGCTCGCAGGAGATCAACCGGCCCTCACGGTCGAGCGTGTTGCCGTTGGTGTGCCCGGCCGTGCGGCGGAAGACCGAGACGGCGCCCGTCTCCTCGTCCCAGCGCAGCAGCCGGTCGTTCGGGATGTCGCTCCAGATCAGCTGCCGCCAGGCGGGCAGATAGATCGGCCCCTCGGCCCAACGGCAGCCCGTGTAAAGGACCTCCAGCGAGTCGTCGCCGTACACGCACCGTCCCGTGAGGAACCGCTCGTCGAACATCTCGTACAGCTCGGGGCGCTCGCCGCTCATGGGCCCTTCCCTTCGTGAAGCCATCACCTGTGCCGAACCTGATCCTGCGCAAGACGAAGATTGCAGGATCATCTACGGTCGACACAAGGAGCTTTCGAACGGAGAGCTGTGGATCACATGGCCCGCCTCAGCCCTCGTCCTCCGCTTCCACGGCGAACAGCGCCCCCTCCGGATCACGGACCACCAGCCTCCGCTCGTCGTCGCCGCCCGGCGGCCGCACCCCGGCCCACTCGCCGCCCGGCACCACCGACCCGCCGTGCGCCAGGACCGCCTCCCGCGCCGCCGCCAGATCCCGCACCCGGAAACGGACCAGCCACCGCGGCCGCAACTGCGGGCGGGGGGACTCGGATTCGACCGGACCGCTGTCGAGGCGAGCGACGGCCTCGCCGCCCCGCCGCAGCACCACCCCCTCGTGCTCGTACGACACCTCGGTGCCACCCTCGGCCCCGTCCGCCCAGCCGAGCACCCCGCCGTAGAACACGGCCGCGTCGAACGCGTCGCGGGTGTGCAGCTCCACCCAGGCCGGCGCCCGCCGCTCGCCGACGTGCCAGCGCGAGACCAGACGCCCCTCCCACACGCCGAACAGCGCACCCTCCAGATCCGTCGCGAGCGCCGCCCGCCCCCGGGGCGGATACGCCAGCGGGCCGACCCCGACCGTGCCGCCGCGCTCCCGGATCCGCGCCACCGCCGCGTCGGCGTCCTCCACGGCGAAGAACACCGTCCAGGCCACCGGCCCGGCCGGCTCCGCGTCCAGTGCCGCGATCCCCGCCACCGGCACCCCGTCCCGCTCACCCACCATGTACGCGTCGCCGAAGGCGCCCCGCCGGAACGTCCACCCGAGCACCGCCCCGTAGAAGCGCTGCGCCGCCTCCAGATCGTGCGCGGACAGATTCAGCCAGCACGGTGCTCCCACCGCGTCCCCGGTCGTCGGCCCCGACACCGGCACCACCTCCTCGTCGTCCTGAGTCCGTGCGCCCCTTCCCCGCCCCGTCGGCGACCACACCCCGGGTACGCCGAACGGCTCAGCGGGCCGCGCGGGAGGCGTAGGCGCGCACGTCCGCGTCCGGGTCGTCCGCCGCCCCGGCGAGCGCGGCACGCGCGGCCGGTTCGGCCCGGTGGGCCAGGAGCGACAGGACGGCCGCCTTGCGCACGTCCGCGTTCGGATCGGCGAGCGCCCCCGCGAGCGCCGGGACGGCCAGGCCCGCAGCCGCCGCCCGCAGCGCGGTCGCCGCGCCGGACCGCACCTGCCAGGCTCCGTCCCCGAGCGCGGCCCCCGCCCCCGCCGCGTAGGCCGGAGGGCAGCCGGTGCCCGCGAGCGCGGCCAGGGCGGCGCCCCTGACCAGCGGGTCGACGTCGTCGAGCAGCGGCGCGAGCGGCTCCGGCGCGGGAGCCCGTACGGCCGCGAGACCACGGGCCACCGCGACCCGGACCTCGCGCGCCGGATCGGCGGCGGCCCGCGCGAGCTCCGCGACCGCGTCCACCGAGACCAGCGCCCGCACGGCCTGGACGCGCACCTCCACCGAGGCGTCGCCGAGCGCGCCCGCGTACAGCGGGGCGTCCCCGAGCCGCAGCGCCCGCAGGACGTCGAGCGCGGCGCCGCGCACGGCCGGATCGGGCACGCCGAGGGCCTCCCGGAGGCCGTCCCCGAGCGCCGGCTCGGCGGGCAGCACCTCGACCAGCTCCCGCAGGGCCGCCGAGGCCGCGGCCCGGACCGGCGCCGCTCCGT
Source organism: Streptomyces sp. NPDC055815 (assembly GCF_053616475.1). Classification (NCBI taxonomy): domain Bacteria; kingdom Bacillati; phylum Actinomycetota; class Actinomycetes; order Kitasatosporales; family Streptomycetaceae; genus Streptomyces; species Streptomyces sp. NPDC055815. The sequence continues at coordinate 24,147 of NZ_JBSHDU010000015.1, forward strand.
CCCGCAGCCGGGCCGCGAGCGCCGGACCGGCCCCGGCCGGCGCGGTCTCCCCGAGCGCGGTCACGGCGGCCGCCCGCACCGTCGGATCGGCGTCGTCCAGATACGGGCCGAACGCCGCCAGATCGGGGGAGTCCTCGACGAGCGCGAGCAGCCCGAGCAGCCGGGGGTGCGGCCCCGCGGGCACGGGCGTCTCGGCCGGCGCCCCGGCGGCGACCGGACCGGGCCCCGGGGCCGCGGGGACGGTCTCCCGCGCCCCGGCCGTGGCCACCGGCACGAGCGCCACCTCGCCCAGGAGCCGCTCCGGACCGCCGGGCGGCGAGAACTCCGGCACCGGAACGACATAGGGCTCCACCGGGCGCGCCGTGAACTCCATCGCCCCGGAAGGGGACTTGCGCAGATCCAGATGGTGCAGCCAGCCCGTGTCGTCCCGCTCGGGGTGGTCGAGCCGCTCGTGGTAGAGCCCCCACCGCGACTCCGTCCGCGCGAGCGAGGCACGCGCCGCCATCTCGGCGCAGTCCCGGATGAACGACACCTCCGCGCACCGCATCAGCTCGTGCGCCGTGCGCGCCCCCATCCCGGCGATCTCCGTCGCCATCCGGTCGAACGCCTCCACGGCCAGGGAGAGCTTCGCACCGGTCTTCGGCGGTGCCACGTAGTCGTTGACGAAGCGCCGCAGCTTGTACTCGACCTGGGGCTGCGGCGGCCCGTCGGGGTTCCGCAGCGGCCGGTAGACGAGCTCGTGGGCGGCCGCGAGCTGACCGGCGTCCAACTCTCCTCCGTACGCGCGGTACCGGGACGCGTCCTCCCCCGCCAGATCGCCGAAGACGAACGCGCCGATCATGTAGTTGTGCGGTACGGAGGCCAGGTCGCCGGCCGCGTACAGCCGGGGCACGGTCGTACGGGCACGGTCGTCGACCCTCACCCCGGAGGCCGAATGGCCGCCGCACAGGCCGATCTCCGAGATGTGCATCTCGATGTCGTGGGTCCGGTAGTCGTGCCCCCGGTTCGCGTGGAACGTGCCCCGGGTGGGCCGCTCCGTGGTGTGCAGGATCGACTCGACGGCGCCGATCGTCTCCTCGGGAAGATGGCTCAGCTTCAGGTACACCGGCCCCCGGTCCGAGGCGAGTTCGGCCGCGAACTCGGCCATCATCTGCCCCGACCAGTAGTCCGACTCCACGAACCGCTCTCCGTGCCGGTTCACCTGGTACCCGCCGAAGGGGTTGGCGACATAGGCGCAGGCCGGGCCGTTGTAGTCCTTGATCAGGGGGTTGATCTGGAAGCACTCGATCCCCGTGAGCGCCGCGCCCGCGTGGTACGCCATCGCGTAGCCGTCGCCCGCGTTCGTCGGGTTCTCGTACGTCCCGTACAGATAGCCGGAGGCGGGCAGGCCGAGCCGGCCGCAGGGGCCGGTCGCCAGGATCACGGCCCCCGCGCGGACCACGACGAACTCCCCGGTGCGGGTGTGGAACCCGGCCGCGCCGACGGCCCGGCCGTCCTCCGGGTGGGTGAGCACCCGGACCGGCATGACCCGGTTCTCGATCCGGATCCGCTCCCGCATCTCGCGCCGCCGCAGCTGCCGGTAGAGGACCTTCTTCACGTCCTTGCCCTCGGGCATCGGCAGCACGTACGAGCCGGACCGGTGGACCTGCCGGACCGCGTACTCCCCGTGCTCGTCCTTCTCGAACTTCACCCCGTACGACTCAAGGCGCCGGACCATCGCGAAGCCGCGGGTCGCCGTCTGCCGGACGGTGGACTGGTCGACGAGGCCGTCGTTCGCGCGGGTGATCTCGGCGACGTAGTCGTCGGGCTCGGCCCGGCCGGGCACGACCGCGTTGTTGACGCCGTCCATGCCCATGGCCAGGGCGCCGGAGTGGCGGACGTGCGCCTTCTCCAGGAGCAGGACGTCCGCCCCGCGCTCGGCGGCGGTCAGCGCCGCCATCGTGCCGGCGGTGCCGCCGCCGATGACGAGCACGTCGCAGGAGAGCTCGGTCGCGTCGGCGAGGTCGGGGACGCTCAGGGGGGTGTCCACAGGATGCCTTTCAGAGGGAGTCGAGAACACGGCGGCGCAGCGCCTCCGTGGCCGGGGCGTCCCGGGCGTCCCGCACCCGCGGGTGCGGCACGTCCAGGACCTCGCCGGTCGCGAACAGGACGACCCGGTCGCCGAGATGGAGGGCCTCGTCCACGTCGTGCGTCACGAAGACGACCGTCGCGCCCGTGCCGCGCAGGATCTCCACGAGCAGGTCCTGCATCCCGGCACGGGTCGCCGCGTCGAGCGCCCCGAACGGCTCGTCCATCAGGACCGCCCGGGGCCGCCCGGCGAGCGCCCGGGCCAACTGCACGCGCTGCCGCTGCCCGCCGGACAGCCGGTGCGGCAGCTTGTGGGCGTGCCCGGCGAGCCCGACCCGCTCCAGCCACTCCTCCGCCGTGCGCCGCCGCTCGGCGCGGGGGACACGGCGGATCGCGAGCGGCAGTTCCACATTGGCGCGGACCGTGCGCCAGGGCAGCAGGGCGTCGTGCTGGAAGACCAGCGCCCGGTCGGCGCCGGGCCGGTGGACCGGCACCCCGTCCTGGGTGACCCGCCCCTCCAGCGGGGGCAGGAGCCCGGCGAGCGTCCGCAGCAGGGTCGTCTTCCCGCAGCCGGACGGGCCGACGACGGTGAGGAGTTCACCGGGTGCGATCCGCAGCCCGACCGGGCCGGACACGGCTCCGCCGTCCCGGTGACCGAGCCGGGCGCCGTGCAGGGCGAGTTCGGCACCGGCCGGCACGGGGGTGGTGGCGGGCGGACTCACGGTGGTCATGTGACCGGCTCCTTGTCGGGTACGGGAAGGGCGACGGGGGTACGCGCGGCGGCGGGGTCCGCCGGGGCCGCGGCGCCCGGCGCCGGCGTCGCCTGCGTGCGGCGCGTGGGCGAAGGACAGGAGTCCGCCGAACGGTCCGGTCCTGCCGCGCCGCCCTCCGCGGGGCGCGGCAGCCAGGCCGTGAGCCGGCGGCCGAGGGCCTCCACCGCCGTGGAGGTGAGCCGGCCCAGGACGCCGATGGTGGCCATGCCGACGAAGACCCCCGGGTAGTCGACGACCGTGTAGTCCTGCCAGGTGCGGTAGCCCACCCCGTACTCGCCGGAGATCATCTCCGCCGAGATCACACAGATCCACGCGACGCCGATGCCCACCGACAGACCGCCGAAGACGCCCGGCAGGGCGCCCGGGAGGACCACCGAGAACAGCACCCGGGCCCTGCCCCCGCCCATGGTGAGCACCGCCTCCTCCCATGCCGGGTCCAGGGCGCGCACCGCGTGCCGGGTCGAGACCAGGACGGGGAAGAGGGCGGCGGCACAGGTGATGAAGACGATGCCCTGCTCGTTGGTGGGCAGCAGCAGGATCGCGACCGGCACCAGGGCGATGGCGGGGATCGGCCGGACCACCTCCACCAGCGGGCCCAGGAGGTCCGCCGCCCACCGGGACCGGGCGACGGCCGTCCCGGCCGCCACCCCGAGGACGGCCGCGAGCAGGAAGCCGAGAGCGATCCGGCGCAGGCTGTGGCCGAGGTCCTGCCAGTACGCCTCGGTGCCGATCCGGTCGGCGAGCGCGGAAGCCACCTCGACGACCGTCGGGAACTGCTCGAACCGCAGCCACAGACGGACGTCCAGGGAGGTCAGCAGCTGCCAGACGCCGAGCGCCGCGAGCGGGGAGGCCACCCGGACCAGCCGGCGGCCGAGGCCGACGGCGCTCATGACGCGAGCCGCACGGCGTCCGCGTACGCCACGATCCGCGAGCCGGGGTGCCCGGCGACGTACCGCTCCGCGCCCTCCCGGGTGACGAAGGCGCGCCACTCGCCGCCGTCCTGGACCCAGACCGCCCGGTCCGCGAACCAGAGCGTCCCGGTCACCGCGTCCGGCACGTACGCGGCCCGGACCGCCGCCCCCTCGACGGCCTTGAGGAGCGCCCCGGGGCTGTCGAAGGTACGGGTCGACTCCTGCCCCTTCGGCCAGAGTTCGGCCTTCGCCGGGACCGCCTTCGGGTACGCGGCGCCCGGGACCGCCCGTCGCAGCGGAGCCGTGTCGACGAAGGCGTCCACGTCGACGTCCTTCACCAGACCGGCCTCCTTGAGGACCGGCACGTCCTCCTTGAGCGCGGCGACCAGCTCGGGCCGGAGCGCCGGGTCGAAGGTGGCGATGCCGTGGGCGCCGTTGTACAGGTAGACCACCTCGGCGGGCAGCCCCGTCGCCTTCGCCACCGACTCGGCCCATGCCACCGGCCGGCTGCGCAGCTCGTCCGTGGCCCGGCGCTGCGCGCGCAGGAACGCGTCGAGGGCCTCGGGGCGTTGCTTCGCGAACCGCTCGCGGACGGTGACCCCGTGGAAGGTCGGCAGGTTCAGCTCGGCCCCGTCGTACAACGCGGTCGCCCGGCCCTGGAAGGCGAGCAGACCGGGCCAGGCGACGAACTGGGAGAGCGCGTCGGCGGTGCCCGCCGTCAGGGCCGAAGCACCCACGCTCGGCTGCTGGTTGACCTTGTGGACGTCCTTCGCCGGGTCGATCCCGGCCCGCCGCAGCGCCCGGACGAGCGTCCCGTCGGCGGCCGAACCGACACTCGTGGACACCTTGCGGCCCTTGAGGTCCTTCAGCGTCCGCAGCGGCGAACCCGGCGCGGTGACCACGGTGTTGAGGCCGCCGCGCAGGTTGTAGCCGGTCACCGCGACCAGTCGCGTCGGCTCCTTGAGCTGCTTCCCGCGCGCCGCGTTGATCAGCAGCGGGAAGTCGCCCATCGAGCCGATGTCGATCTTCCCCGCCGTCATCTGGGCGGTGATCGGAGCACCGGTGGCGTAGTCCTGCCAGACGACCTTGTAGGTGACGCCGTTCTTCCTGCCGGCTGCCGCGAGCTCCTCCTCGAAGTAGCCGAGGGAGCGCAGCAGGGTGCCGGCGGTGACGGTGTTGATGGTCTTCGACTGGTAGCCGACGGTCACCGTGACCGCCTTCCCGCCCGAGGCGTCGTCGGTCCCCCCTCCGCCGCAGGCGGTGGCGAGGGGGAGCAGCAGGGCCAGGGGGAGGGTCAGGGCGAGTCTTCGTGACTGCATGGGAGTTCGGCCTTTCACCGGAGCAGATAGGGCATGTTGACGGTCACCGCGCCGGTGGGACAGCGGGCGGCGCACGGGCCGCAGTACCAGCACTCGTCCACGTGCATGTACGCCTTGCCGTCCTCCTCGCGGATGGCCAGCGAGTCGAGCGGACACATGTCGACGCAGAGCGTGCAGCCGTCGATGCACTTCGACTCGTCGACGGTCACGGGCACGTCGCCGCGCTGGGGGACCACGGGCATGGCTGTCTCCAGGAAAGGGGTGTGAGGGGGAGCGGAGCGAGGTCAGAGGGAGCGGCGGAGGACGCCGCTCATGGTGATGCGGTCACCGCGGAACCGGATGAACTCCAGGTCCACCGGCCGCCCGTCGGGCAGACAGGTCAGCCGCTCCAGCATCAGGACGGCGGCGCCGCGCGGCGCCTGGAGGACGGCGGCGGAGTGCGCGTCGGCGTTGACGGCCTCCAGGGTGATCTCCGCGTGCCCGAGCGGGCCGCCGGTCAGCTGCTCCAGGAGCCGGAACACATCCGTGTTCTCCAGGTCGCAGCCGAGGAGTTCACCCCCGACGTCCATCGGCAGGTACGACAGGTCGAGCGAGAGCGGCAGCCCGTTCAGGCGCCGCAGCCGCTCGATGCAGAGCACGTCCGTGTGCTCGGGCAGGCCGAGCCGGTGGGCCACCGGACCGGGCGCGCCGACCGGGCCCACCGTCCGCACCTCGTTGGTGACCCGGCCGTGCTCGTGCAGGGTCTCGGCGAGCCCCTGGAGCCGGTCCAGGCCGTGCGGGTACTTCTCGCAGACCACCACCGTCCCGACCCCCGGCTGCCGGTCGACCAGCTGCTCACCGCGCAGCAGGTCCAGGGCCTGCCGGACGGTGTTGCGACTGGCCCGGTAGTCGGCCGCGATCAGGTCCTCCAGGGGGAGGACCCCGCCGGGGAAGCCGCCCGCCAGGATCTGGTGGCGCAGCAGATCGGCGAGCTGCCGCGCCCGGTCGGCGCGCAGCCGCCGACGGCGGGCGGCGGCGACGGGGCGGGCGGCGGGAGCGGGTTCGGCGGGCATGGCACGGAACGTAGCGGCGCACCGGCCCCGGTGGTGTTGCCGCAGTATTGCGCCACCTGACACCCCCTTCGTACGCCTCTGACCTGCGGCGACGATGGGAGGGCTGCGAGATCCGCCACCCGGGCGCCCAGCACGTGGACAACCGTCCGCCCACCATGTGGGAAGCGTCAGACGGCCGGACCGTGCACCTGCTCCCTGAGGGCCGTCGAGAGGTGGTGGTGCAGCAGGCCGAGGACCGGCTCGTCCGGGGCGAACAGGCCGGCGGCCAGCTTCCAGTACCGGGGGAGCACCGGGCTGTCGTCCAGGGCGAGCAACTCCAGGAGCCGGCGACGGAAGTCCGGGGTGTCCGGCTCCCCGCGCGCGTGGGCGTAGGCGGAGACGAAACTGTCCAGGGCCCCGCCGTCCTGCGGCGCCCGCCCCGCCAGCATCGCGGCCGAGGCGAGCCCGTACGCCTCCGCGAGCCCCTCGTACAGCACGACCGGACGGTACTCACCGTCCGGGAGCGGGGGCGAAGGCCGGAACTCCGGCCGTTCGAGCCGCGGGTCGGTGACGAGCGCGTGCAGCCGGGCGAACGCGAGGACGTCGTCGGTGCCGGGCTCGTCCGGCGGCCGCGGCACCACCGCGTCGAGGACCATGGACACCACCCGCCCCGGCAGCCGCGCCGGCAGGGCCCGCCGCCAGAACCGGACCAGGGCGTCCGTGTCCGGCGGGGCGGGCAGCGCGCCGAGCAGCCGCAACCGCTCCGCGCGCTCCCCGGCGGCGCACTCCTGGAGCAGCCGCAGGGAGGCCTCCTTCCAGCGCAGCTCCACCAACTGGGAGCCCACGTCCTTCAGTTGCCCCGCCACGGCCTCCTCCAGGACGTCGTCGGCGCCGTCCCTCTCCAGCACCCGCTCCACCTCGGGAACCGGCAGGTCGAGGGCGCGCAGGGACCGGATGAACCGCAGCCGGTCGAGGGCCTCGGCCCCGTATCTGCGATGGCCCCCGGAACTGCGGACCGCCTCCGGCAGCAGACCGCGATCGGAGTAGAACCGCACGGTCTTGACCGTGACCCCCGCCCGCGCGGCCAGCTCCCCGATGCTCCACAGACCGTCCGACGACACCAGGCGAACCTCCTTCAGCGGGAGCCGATGATCTCCGGGCCCGTCCATTCTGCCGTGGCTCACGACCGGCGGACTTGAATCTCCCGCAAGGGGAGTTCCTAGCGTGACCGCGAGACGTTCCCCGGAAAAGACAGAGGAGACGGCCATGACGGCTTTCGTGCTGGTGTCGGACACCTTCACCGGTGGCTGGGTGTGGGAGGAGACCGCCGCCCGGCTGCGGGCGGCGGGAGCGGAGGCGTACCCCGTGACCCTGACCGGGACGGGGGACCGGCGCGCCGAGGCCGGACCCGGGACCGGCCTGGAGACGCACATCGAGGAGCTCGTCGCGCTCGTCGACGGGATCACGGCCGCCGAGGTGGTCCTCGTGGGCCACGGATACGGCCTGTACCCGGTGTTCGGCGCCGCCGACCGGCGGGCCGGGCGCGTCGCCCGGATCGTCTCCGTGGACACGGGCCCCCCGGGGGACGGCGAGGCCGCCGTCCGCTCCGTACCCGACCCGGAGGTCCGCGAGCTGCTCGCCGCACGGCCCGACGCACCCGTCCCGCCGCCGGCGCCCGGCGCCTGGTCCCGGTGGGGCAGCGTCGAGGGGATCCCCGCCGACGCCCTCGTACGCCTGGAGCGCGAGGCCGCGCCCCAGCCGGCCGGCACCCTCACCGAGCCGCTCCGCCTGACCGGCGCCGCGGCCGCCCTGCCGACCACGGGCGTCCTGTGCGCCGCCAACGGGCAGAGCATCGCCATGGTCGAGATGGCGGTGGCCTCGGGCCCGCCCCAGTTCCGGGTGCTCACCGAGGACCGGTTCCGCTTCTTCGAACTCGCCACCGGGCACTGGCCGATGCTCTCGGCCCCCGGGGAGCTGGCCGAGGTGCTGCTGCGCGCGGCGGCCGGCGAGGGCCACCGGGTGGCCGCGCCCGAGGGCGACGGCCACGAGCAGCCCTCCCACCTGCTGCCCTTCCTCCTCGACGTGCCCGAGCGGCCGCGCGAGCGCGTCGGACGGGTCGACCTCCACCTCCCGGACGCCGAAGGGCCCCGGCCGGCGATCGTCTTCGTCCACGGCGGCCCCATCGAGCCCGACCGGCGGCCCACCCCGCGGGACACGCCGTTCTTCCTGGGATACGGCCGCTACGCGGCGAGCCTGGGCGCCGTCGGCGTCACCCTGGACCACCGGCTCCACGGCCTCGCCGACTACGCCCGCGCCGCCGACGACCTCGCCGAGGCCGTCGAACTGGTCCGCGCCGACCCGCGGGTCGACGGGGAGCGGATCGCGCTGTGGTTCTTCTCCACCGGCGGGCCGCTCGCCGCGGACTGGCTCGCCGCGCCCCCGCCGTGGCTGCGCTGTGTCGCGGCGACCTATCCCGCCCTGGCGCCGCTGCCCGGCTGGGAGTCGGTCGAACCCCGCTTCCGCCCCGTCGACACAGTGGGCACGGCGGACGGGCCGCCGGTCGTCCTGACCCGCGCCGGTCTTGAGCACCCGGTGTTCACGGCGACCGTCGAGGCGTTCCTCACCGCCGCGAAGGAGCGCGGGGCCGACGTCGAGGTCGTCGACGCGCCCCACGGCCACCACGCCTTCGAACTCGTCGATCCCACCGACGAGTCCCGGGCGGTCGTGGAACGGTCGATGCGCGCGGTCCTCGCACGCCTGGGGGAGTGACGCACACGCGGGCCGGGGAGGGAGCGTCGCTCCCTTCCCGGCCCGCCCGTCATGCCGCCGGTCGCCGGCGGCGGGGCACGGAGTCCAGGAGGAGCCGGGTGTACGGGTGTACCGGCGCGTCCAGGACCTGCGTGGTCGGCCCCGTCTCCACGACCTGTCCGGATTTCAGCACCAGGACCTCGTCCGCGATGTGCCGGACCACCGCCAGGTCGTGGGTGACGAACAGATAGCCGATGCCCGACTCCCGGCGGATCGAGCCGAGGAGTTCGAGGATCTGCGCCTGGATCGACACGTCGAGCGCGGCGACCGCCTCGTCGAGGACGAGCACCCGGGGCTCGACGGCGAGGGCGCGGGCGATCGCCACGCGCTGCCGCTGCCCGCCGGAGAGGCCCCGGGGCAGGGCGGAGGCCTCGCGGGTGCCGAGACCGACCTGGTCGAGGAGCTCGCCGACCCGGGCCTTACGGCTGGCCGGGTCGAGGTCGGTGTGCAGCCGCAGGACCTCGTCGAGGCAGCCCGAGACAGTCACCCGGGGATCGAGCGACAGATACGGGTCCTGGAAGACCATCTGGATGTCCCGGGCCCTGGCGAGCCGTTCGGCCCGGCCCCGTGGCCGGGCCGAACGGTCCTTGCCGTCGAGGCGGACCGTGCCGCCGTCCGGGCGTTCCAGACCGACGAGCATCCGGACCGTGGTGGTCTTGCCGCTGCCGGACTCCCCGACGAGGGCGAGGGAGGACCCGGGCGCGAGGGCGAACGACACGCCGTCGACGGCCGTGTGGTCCCCGTACCGCTTGCGCAGGCCCTCGACGACGAGGCCCTCCTTGAACGCGACAGGCGTGACAGGCGTGACGGTCACAGCGTGATCCCTTCTTCGGCACGGTGGCAGGCGGCGAGCCCGTCGCCGTGGCGTACGAGCGCGGGCGGCTCCTCGGCGCAGCGCGGCAGCGCGTGGGCGCAGCGCGCGGCGAAGGAGCAGCCGGGCGGCGCCTCCGCGAGGGAGACGGGGCGGCCCGGGATGGGCCGCGGGGCCGGCGCGTCCGGTTCGAGGCGCGGGGTGCAGGCGAGCAGGCCCGCCGTGTACGGGTGCCGGGGCCGGTCGAACAGTTCGTCCGTGGACCGGGTCTCCACGATCCGGCCCGCGTACATGACGTACACCCGGTCGCAGATCGCGGCGGCCAGTTCGAGGTCGTGGGTGACGAACAGCATGCCCGTGCCCCGCTCGGCCCGCAGCCGGGCCAGGATCGAGATGACCTCGGCCTGCGTGGTGACGTCGAGCGCGGTCGTCGGCTCGTCGGCGAGGAGGAGGGCCGGCTCGCTCGCGAGGGCCGCCGCGATGACGACCCGCTGGAGCATGCCGCCGGAGAACTGGTGCGGATGGCGGCGCAGGGCGCCGCGCGGGTCGCGGATGCCGACCGCGTCGAGGAGTTCCTCGGCGCGGGCGGTCGCCTCGGCGGCGGGCGTCCCGGCCGCGCGCAGCCCCTCGGTGAGGAAGTCGCCCACCCGCCGCAGCGGGTTGACGGAGGCGCGGGGGTCCTGGAAGACCATCGAGACCTGCCGGGCCCGCAGCGCGGTGAGCTCGGCGCGGTTCATCGCGAGGACGTCCCGCCCTGCGACCCGGACCTGCCCCTCGGTGCGGGCGCCCCCGGGCAGCAGCCCGAGGACGCTGCGGCAGGCCACGGACTTGCCGGAGCCGGACTCGCCGACCAGGCCGACCGTCTCCCCGGGCCGTACGGTCAGACCGACCCCGTCCAGGATCGGCCGGGCGGCCCGGTCGCCGGCGAGCCGGACGCCGAGGCCCTCGATCTCCAGGACCGGCGCTTTCGCCACCGTGCTCATCGTGTTCACCGTTCCCGCTTCGCGATCCGGTCGGCGAGCCCCTCGCCGACGATGCCGAACGCCACCACGGCGAGCACGATGCACGCGGAGGGCGCGAGGGCCGGCAGCATCGCCCCCTGCAGGACGGCCGCCTGCCCCTCGTTGATCATGGCGCCCCAGTCGGCGGCCGGCGGCTGCACCCCGAAGCCGAGGAAGGAGAGCGCCGCCAGGTCCATCAGCGCGTACCCGAAGTTCATCGCGGACTGCGCGAAGACCGTCGGCGCGATGTTGGGCAGCAGATGTCGTACGCAGACGGTCCAGCCGGACCAGCCCTGCACCCGGTACGCCTCGATGTACGGCCGGGCCTTCTCCTGCCGGGCGATGCCCCGGACGAGCCGTCCCACGTACGGGGTGTAGGCGACGGACATGGCGATCACGGGCGCGGTGAGCCCCTCGCCGACGACCGACACGAGCAGGATCGCGAGCAGCAGTCCGGGGATCGCGAAGACGAGGTCCATGGACCGGGAGAGCATCGTGTCCACCCAGCCGCCCCGCCAGGCCGCCACCACACCGAGGAGGGTGCCGAGCAGAGTGGAGACGCCGACGACGAGCAGCGGCCCGAGCAGCCCGGTGCGGGCGCCGTGGAGCAGCCGGGACAGGATGTCCCGGCCCGACTGGTCGGTGCCGAGCAGATGGTCGCCGGTGGTGCCGACGAGACTCGCCGCCAGGTCGAGCGCCTCCGGGTCGTACGGGGCGAGGGCGGGCGCGAGCAGGGCGACCAGGACGAGCAGCGCGAGCACCGCGACCGAGACCGCGAAGAGCGGGCCCTGGCCGAACGGGCGCAGGGCGCGCAGCCCCGGCCTGCGGTACGGCACCGCGGAGGTGGTGGAGGTCATGAGGAGCCTTCCCCGAGGGAGAGACGGGGGTCGATGAGCGGGGCGAGCAGGTCGACGACGAGGTTGACGAGGACGAAGGCCGCCACGCTGAGCAGGGTGATCGCCTGCACGACGGCGAAGTCCTTGGAGGTGACCGACTGCACGAGCAGCGAGCCGAGGCCCGGCACGTCGAAGGCGGTCTCGACGATCGAGGTGGAGATGAGGAGGCCGGCGAGCATCGTGCCGCCGACGGTCACGACGGGACCCAGCGCGTTGCGCAGCACGTGCCGGCGGACCACGGACCGGCCCGCGACGCCCCGGGCCCGCGCCACCTCGACGTGCTCGCGCCCGAGTTCGTCGAGCATCGCCGAGCGGGTCACCCGGGCGAGGAGTCCCGCGAAGGACAGCGCCAGGGCGAAGGCCGGCAGGGTCAGCTGGAAGAGCCGCTCGGAGAGGCCCGCGGGGGTGCCGCCGCCCGGTCCCGGGAACCAGCCGAGCTGTACGGAGAAGAGCGAGACGAGCGCGATGGCCGTCACGAACGAGGGCGTGGCGGTGGCGACACCGGTGCCGATGAGCACCACCCGGTCCGGCAGGCCGGGGCGCAGCGCCCCGAGGATGCCGGCCGCGACGCCGAGCACCGTCACCAGCACGGCGGCGTAGCCGACGAGCAGGGCGGTGCCGGGCAGCCGGGAGCCGATGAGCGAGGCCACGTCCTGGTGGTACTGGGCCGAGCGGCCGAAGTCGCCGCTCAGGACGGAGCCGAGCCACTTCGCGTACTGCGTGACCAGCGGGTCGTCCAGGTGGTGCTCCGCCCGCAGGGCCGCCACGGCCTCGGGGGTCGCGGGGCGGCCGTGCAGGAGGAACGACACCGGGTCGCCGGGGGCCAGGTGGACGGAGCCGAAGACCACCAGGGAGGTCACGAACAGCACCGCCGCCAGGCCGAGGAGCCGTCCGACGAGGTAGCGCGTCATCGCTGGGAGGCCCCGATCGTCGCGGCCCACGGGAAGTAGAGCTGGGCGATGCCGGTCGGCGCGCCGGTGATCCGCTTGCCGAGGAAGACCGAGTACGGCGCCTCGTACACGGGGATGACGGGCAGCTCGTCCATCGCGATCTTCTGGAGCTTCGCGGTGAGTTCCGCGCGCTTGACCGGGTCGGGCTCGGAGTTGGCCTTGTCGAAGGCGACGTCGAACTCGGCGTTCGACCAGCGGCCGTAGTTCCCGAAGTCGCCGGTGCGCAGGTACTGGTAGAACTCCAGCGGGTCGGGCGTGTTGTCGTAGCCGTTGGTGATGACCAGGTCGAGTCCCTCGCGCGCGTCGGGGTCGACGAAGATGCTGCTGTACGCGTCGGGCGAGACCGGCTTCAGCCGGACGTCGAGGCCGATCTGGCGGCCCGCGGCCTGGACGGCGTTGGCGACGACGCTGATCTCGGGCGCCAGCGTGCTGGTGACGAGGGTGATCGTCCGGCCGTTCGCGTGGGCCTCCTTGACGAGCTTCCTGGCCGCCTCGACGTCGTACGCGGGCTCGGGCAGCGTGTCGTACAGCTCGGCCGTCTTCTCCGGGGCCAGCGCCCAGGCGCCGCGCGCGGCGGGGGCCTTGGCGGGGACGCCGACGCCGCCCGCCGCGGCCTTGATGATGTTCTTCCGGTCGAGGGCCATCGACAGGGCCTTGCGGACCTTGAGGTTGCCGAGCGGGCCGTGGAAGTCGAGCACCGCGAGGTTGGCGGCGGCGGTGTTCGGGCCGAAGAGGAGCGCACCCTTGGTGCCGGCCTTCAGCTGGGCGAAGGAGGAGGACGGGACCAGGTAGCCGCCGTCCGCCGTGCCGGACAGGAAGGCGTTGGAGCGGGCCGTGGCGTCCTCGATGAAGGTGAACTTCACCTTCTCGGACTTGGGCGTGAGGGACGTGTCCCAGTAGGCGGCGTTCTTCTTGAGGGTGATGCTGTCGCCCTGCGCCCAGGAGTCGAGGGCGTACGGGCCGGTGCAGTTCAGCCGGCCCTTCGGCGTGCCGTAGTCCTTGCCCTCCTTGGCGAGGGAGGCGGCGCTCACGATCGTGCCGGGGGAGGCGGCCATCAGTTCGTGGAAGAGGACGTCCTCCTTGCCGAGGCGGATCGTCACCTCCAGGGGGCCGGTCTTCTCGACGGCGTCGACGCTCTTGAAGGCGGAGCCCCAGGGCGAGCCGGTCTTCGGGTCCATCTGGCGCTTGAGGGAGGCGACCACGTCGTCGGCGGTCATGGTGGTGCCGTCGTGGAACCTCACCCCGGGCCGCAGGGTGTAGACGAGGGTGCGCGGGTCGGGCTGCGCCCACTTCACGGCGAGGCCGGGCACGATCTTCATGTCGGGCGTGACCCGCAGCAGCTGTTCGCACACGTTGGCGAGGACCGTGTTCGGCGGGTAGTCGTACGCGAGGGCGTAGTCCAGCGTGTACGGCTCGGCGTACAGGGACCAGGTGAAGGAGTCCAGCGGGCCCTGCGCGGGCGGGGAGGTCGGGCTGACCTTGAAGTCGGTGCCGCCGCCGGCGGCGGGCTTCGTGGCGCCGGAGCAGGCGGACGTGGTGGCCGCGAGGGCGGCGGTACAGACGAGAAGCGCGAGGGCTCTGGGCATGCGCATGGGGAGGGACCCACCCCTTTACAGGTGTAGTGACGGGCTCGGGGGGATGGAGCGAGTATTGGTGCGGGAACGTTCCCGCACAAGGCCTGCGTCCGACTTTGCGGGAACGGTTTTGCAGAGGTCACGAGGGTGGCACCATCACCCCATGACCGAAGCTTCACGGCACGGCGGGCAGCCCTCGTCGCCCATCCCGCGCGTCCGCCTGGTCGACGTGGCCCGCGAGGCGGGCCTGTCCAAGACGACCGTCTCGGCGGCGCTCAACGGCACCGGCAGACTCTCCCCCGAGGTACGGGAGAGGGCCCGCGCGACCGCGCGCAGAATGGGCTACCGGCCCAACGCCGCCGCACGCGGGCTGCGCGCGGGACGGGCCCGGCTGATCGGATACGTGGTCGGCGAGTTCGCCGACGCTCCCTGGACCTTTCTCGAGTCGCCGTACTTCGCCCGGCTGACCGGCGCGACCGCGGCCACCGCGCTGCGCCGCGGCTACGCCGTGGTGCTGCTGCCCGCCGGCTCCCTGCAGAGCGAGTGGGCCGACCTGTCCCTCGACGCGGTGGTCGTCGCCGATCCCGTCGCCGACGACCCGGTCGTCGAGGACCTCCTCGCCGCCGGCATCCCCGTCTTCACGGACCGTTCCGTCGAGGGGCTGCCCGGCGCGTACTGGGTGGACGTCGACGCGGGCGGCGCCGTCGGTGAGGCCCTCGACCACCTCCGTGAGCAGGGGGCCCGCAGGCCCGTCGTCGTGGTGCCGGACAGCACCACCCGCTTCCACACCGAGGTGTACGCCGCCCACCGGGAGTGGTGCGCCGCCCACGGCCTGCCGGAACGGGTGGTACGCGTCGGGGAGCCCGGCAACGGGCCCGTCGTGCGGGCCGTCGAGACCGCCCTGGCCGGCGACGGTCCCGAGCGGCCCGACGCCCTCCTCGTCGTGGCCGAGGCGAGCCCGCCCCTCGTCCTGGAGGCGGTGCGCCGCCAGGGGTACGAGGTCCCGGACGACCTGCTGGTCGTCCTGGTGAGCGAGGACGCCACGGCCCTGCACACGGAGCCGCCGGTGACCACGCTGAGCCTGCGGCCGGAAGCGGTCGCGGAGGCCGGCGTCGAGCACCTCGTCGCGGTCCTGGAACACGGCCGCCGCGAACCCGCGGGGACGCTCGTACCGACGCGTCTCGACGTACGGGGATCGTCGCTGCGGCGCTGAGGCGCGGTCAGACCGCGTGCACCAGCCGCCCGCCGACGTACGTCCGCTCCACCCGGGCCTCGGCGATCTCCTCCGGCGGGCCGGTGAGGATGTCGCGGTCCAGGACGACCAGGTCGGCGAGGTGGCCGGCGCGCAGACTGCCGGTGTCGTCGAGACCGTTCACATGCGCGGAGCCCGCGGTGTAGGCGGCGAGCGCCGTGGTCAGGTCGAGGCGCTGCTCGGCGTAGAAGACCCGCTCGTCGGTGGCCTCCGGGTCGCGGCGGTTCACGGCGACGTGGATGCCCTCGATCGGGTTCGGGCTGCTGACCGGCCAGTCGCTGCCGGCCGCGAGGGTGGCCCCGGCCCGTACGAGATCGCCGAACGGGTACTGCCAGGCGGCGCGTTCGGGACCGAGGAACGGGATGGTCAGCTCGTCCATCTGCGGCTCGTGCGCGGCCCACAGCGGCTGGATGTTCGCGAGGGCGCCGAGCGCCGCGAACCGGGCCAGGTCGTCGGGGTGGACGACCTGGAGGTGGGCGAGGTGGTGACGGTTGCCGCGGCGCCCGTTGGCGGCGATCGCCGCCTCCAGGGCGTCCAGGGCCTCACGGACGGCCCGGTCGCCCAGGGCGTGGAAGTGGACCTGGAAGTCCAGGGCGTCCAGCTCGGTCACGTACCCGCGCAGCGCCTCCGGATCGACGAAGCTCAGCCCGCTGTTGGCGGTGGCGCAGCCGCAGCCGTCCAGGTACGGGGTCGTCATGGCGGCGGTGAAGTTCTCCGCGATGCCGTCCTGCATGATCTTCACCGAGCCCGCGCGGAACCGGCCGACGCTCAACTTCTCGCGCCGGGCCACCAGTTCGGGGATCTGCTCGGCCCCCCGCTCCCGGTCCCACCAGAGCGCCCCGGTCACCCGGGCCGTCAGCGAACCGTCGCCGGCCGCGCTCAGATACGCCTCCGAAGGGTCGGCCATGCCGCCGAAGGAACCGAGCAGCGCGTCCTGCCAGGCCGTGATGCCCAGCGAGTGCAGCAGCTTCTGGGCCCGCAGCAGACCGGCGAGCCGGTCCTCGGCGGTCGTCGGCGGCACGAGCCGGGCGACGAGACCGATCGCGCCCTCCTGGAGCATGCCGCTGGGGGAGCCGTCCGCCTCCCGCTCGATCCGCCCGTCGGCGGGATCCGGGGTGGCGGCGGTCAGCCCGGCCAGCTCAAGGGCGCGGGAGTTGGCCCAGGCGCCGTGGTGGTCACGGTTCGACAGCAGCACCGGCCGGTCCGGGACGACGGAGTCGAGCAGCTGCCGGGTGGGAAGGCCGCCCTCGAAGCTCTCCATGGACCAGCCGCCGCCGGTGATCCAGGGGTGCTCCGGGTGGGTGTCCGCGTACTCCCGGATCCGCTCCAGGTAGTCGGAGACGCCGACCGTGCCGGTCAGATCGCACTCCGCCAGCTCCTTGCCGCCGGACACGGCGTGGATGTGGGCGTCCTGGAAACCGGGGAGCAGCAGTTTGCCCGTCAGGTCGACGACCTCCGTGCCGGGCCCGATGAGGTCCCGTACCTCGTCGTGGCCGACGGCCGCGATCCGCTCGCCGACGACGGCGAGCGAGGTCGCCCGGGTGCGGGCCGGGTCGGCCGTGAAGACGGGACCGCGGGTGAAGACCAGATCGGCCGTGGCCATGGGCGCTCCAGAACATGTCGTGTCGGTTGGTGGGCGCCATGCAAGCGGGCGGGCCGTTTACACGTCAATGGTGTTGACGTAAGGTTCCGGCCATGTCCGAACGCGTGGTCCCCGAAGGCAGCCGCCGGCGCCGCCGCCCCACCAAGCAGGGCGCCGTCCTCTCGGAACGGCTCATCGTCGAGACCGCGCTGCGCCTGATCGCGCAACACGGCGCGGAAGCCCTCTCGGTACGGAGGCTGGGCGCGGCCCTCGGCGCCGACCCCACGGCCCTCTACCGCTACTTCCGGAACACCGACGCCCTGCTCCTCGCCGTCGCCGACGAGATGATCGGCCGCGCGCAGGAGGGCTGGACGGCCACCGGGGACTGGCGGGTCGACCTCCGGGACCTCGGGCTCCGCATCCACGGGTGCTACCAGGCCTATCCGCAGGCGGCGGCGCTCGCGGCCCACCGGACCACCGGGCGGCCGTACGAGACCCGGGCCGTCGAGCGGATCCTCGGCGTCCTGCGCTCCGCCGGCTTCCCGGACGACCTCGCGGTCCGGATCTACCACGCCTTCGTGGACCAGGCCCTCGCCTTCGCGGCCCAGGACGCGGCGGCACTGGCCCTGCCGCCCGCCGCGCAGGAGAAGGAGGCGGAGGTCTGGCACGCGGTCTACGGCCATCTGTCCTCCGACACCCACCCGAACATCGCCGCGACCTTCCCCCTCCTGGCCGCCGACATGCGCGACAGCGGCTACCCGTTCGCCCTGGAACTGATGCTGAGCGCGGTGGCGGCGCTGAGGCCGAAGGACGCGTGAACGGAGGGCGGGAGAAGCGTGACCTGAGGGGCGGGGGTCGCGTGGCCCCAGGGCCAGGGAGGGTCTTGTGGGGCGTCGTAGCATGACTCGCGTGGTGCGGAGCACTTCTGACGAAGCGACATGTACGCGCGAAAGGACCCCCGTGAACTCCATACGCAGCGCACTCGCCCTCCCCCTCGCCGCCGCCTCCCTGGCCCTGGCGACCCCGCCCGCCCCGGCGGCCGAGGCGGCCGCCGTCACCACCGAGGAGGCCCGGCTCGACCGGGCCGCGCCCCAGGAGATCCTGCGGCGCAGCGGATTCGCCTCCCTGGCACCGGAGTTCGCCGACGCCCTCGCCGAGGCCGACTCCTTCGCCGAGGCCGAGCGGACCGTCGGCCGGTACGGATCGGGGCTCTGGCGACGGGCCGTGGACCGGGCCCAGGGCCGGGGGAACGCGGGCGGCGACCTGAGCCGGGACGACGACCGCCCGCTGTACTGGTCGCGACTCGCACTCACCCGCGAACTCCGCTCCTGGCAGCCGGGGTTCACGATCACCGAGGAGGGCCGGACCCGGCTGCTCGACCGGCTCGAACGGTCCTCGCGCGGCCAGGACTCGATCCGCTACCCGGCGGGGAAGGGCGTGAAGCGGATCCTGCTGACCGGCTTCGACCCCTTCACGCTCGACCGGGACACCCGGATCAGCAACCCGTCCGGGGCCACCGCCCTCGCCCTGGACGGCACCTGGCTGCGGACCTCCGACGGCTCCCTCGCCCGGGTCGAGACGGCCGTCTTCCCCGTCCGCTGGCAGGACTTCGCCGACGGCACGGTCGAGCGGACCCTGCGTCCGCACCTGCCGGAGGTGGACCTCTTCACCACGGTGAGCCAGGGCCGGCCCGGCCGCTTCGACATCGAGCGGACCAACGGCGCCTGGCGCGGCGGCTTCCCCGACAACGAGAACCTGTCGCGCACCGAGACCGTGCCCGTCGCCGATCCGGCCACGCAGCCCCAGTGGACGTCGACGACCCTTCCGTACACGGCGATCACGGCGGCGTCCACCGGCCGCTTCCCGGTCTACGACAACACCTCGGTGACCGAGCTGCCGGCCGGGTCCGACACGCCCGTCGTCCGCCCCGCCGGGCCGACGCCCGGCTCCGCCGCCCGGGCGGGCGGCGGCGGGAACTACCTGTCCAACGAGATCGCCTACCGGGCCACCCTGCTGCGCGACCGCCTCGGCCTGAGGGACCTGCCCGGCGGGCATGTGCACACGCCGGTCCTCCAGTTCGGCCCGGGCAACACCGACCCGGCGACGGGCGCGGTCACCGACGCCGAGTTCGTACGGAACCGGCTCGACATCATCGCCCAGGTACGGGCGATCGTCGCCGTGGCCGCCGGCTCCCAACCGTCGGGAGGCAGCCCTTCATGACCGTGGCCGCCGGCTCCCGCGCGTCGGGGATCAGCCCGTCGTGACGGGGGAGAAGCGGCCCACGGCGGCGAGGTCCGCACTGATCAGCGCGGCCGTCTCGCGCAGCGGCGGCAGCAGGGCCGCGAGGCTCTCCTCCGGGGCGGCCCGGCCCGCGTGCAGCGCCACGTTGACCGCCGCGACCACCCGCCCCGCGCCGTCCGTGACCGCCACCGCGAGCGAGCGCAGCCCCTCCTCCAGCTCCTGCTCCACCCATCCGTAACCCCGCGCGGCGGTCGCCGCCACGGCCTCGTCGAGCCCCTCGGGGGTCGTCACCGTGCGCGGGGTGAGCGCCTCGGGCGTGATCCGGCCGAGCCGCGCCGCCCGCTCGGCCTCCGGCAGGGACCCGAGCAGGACGCGCCCCATGGAGGTCGCGTACGCGGGCAGCCGGGTGCCCACGGTGATGTCGATGTGCATGATGCGGGTCGAGGCGACCCGGGCGACGTACCGGATGTCGTCCCCGTCGAGCACGGCGACGGACGCCGACTCGTGGACGCGCAGCACCAGCGCGACGAGGTGCGGGGTGGCGATCTCCGGCAGGCTCAGCCCGGAGAGGCGGGCGTAGCCGAGCTCCAGGACCCGGGGGAGTACGAGGAAACCGTCGGGCTCCTCCCGTACGTACCCCAGGTGGCGCAGGGTGATCAGGGACCGGCGGGCGGTCGCGCGCGGCAGTCCGGTCAGCCGGGCGAGCTCGGCGAGCCGGACGGGCCCGCGGGCGCGACCGAAGGCCCGCAGGACGTCGAGGCCGCGCGCGAGCGACTGCAGGAACCCGGAGCCGAGCTCCTCCTTGAGGGCGGGGCCGGAAGCACCGGGCGCGGGCGGGACGGTCGGCGTGGTTTCCGGCTCGGCGCCGGGGACTTCCGCCGTCAGCGCGCCCTCCATCGCCGCCACCGCCCGCCGCAGCGGCGGCAGGGCGGTCTCCCGGAGGGACCGGGCGCTGTGCCGGCTCGTGTGGCTGACGACGCTGACCGCGCAGACCACCGTGCCGTCCGGGCCCCGCACCGGCAGGGCGACGGCGAGCAGCCCCGGCTCGATCAGCTGGTCGTCCACCGCGAGGCCGGTCTCGCGGGCCTCCCGTACCCGCGCGAGGAACTCGGTCTCGACCTCGTCGGCGGGGGACGCCGACCGGGGCGGTACCGAGGGGAAGCCGGTGTCCAGGGGGTCCTTCGCGCGCCGGGCCCGCCACCGTTCCAGGTCCGCCGCGTCCCACCGCGCGGCGAACAGCGCGCCGGGAGCGCACCGTTCGGCCGGGAGCAGGTCTCCGGTGCGGAAGGAGATCGCCATCGCCCGGCGGCGGGTGGCCTGGGCGAGGAAGCGGACGCCGTCGCCGTCCGGGACGGCCACGGACACCGACTCGTCGAGCGCGTCGGCGAGGGCGACGGCGTGCGGCGCGAGGAGCTCCGGCAGCCCGCAGGAGGCCAGGTACGCGTTGCCGAGTTCGGCGGCGCCGGGCGCGAGCAGCAGGTCGCGGCCCTCGGTCCGCAGCACGCCGAGGCGGACGAGGGTCGTCGCGACCCGGTCGATGGTGGAGCGGGCGAGTCCGGTCGTCCGGGCGAGGTCGCCGGGCCGGTGCCGGAGCTCGGGGCCCGCGGCCATGACGCGGAGCACGGCGAGCCCGCGTTCGAGCGGTCCGACCAACTCGTCGGGCGCGCCCGCGACGTCGGGTGCGCCTTCGGGCCCGGGTGCGCCTTCGGGCTCGGGCGCCCCCGCGACCTCGGGTGCCCCCGCGACCTCGGGTGCGCCTTCGGGCTCGGGTGCGCCCCGGTCGGCGGTGGGCTGCGGCATCGTCCGGACTCCTCGGTGCGGTGATGGGCGGAACGGGCACGGGGAGCCGCGCGGGAAAACCGTACCCGCGCCGTTGACACGGCCCGTGGCGCGGATGGACACTCACCCCCGCCAAAATACTGAACTCAAGTTCAGCAGGCGAACACCCGCAGCGTCAATCCCGAGTGAAACGGGTCGTTACATGGACAAAGTGGTCGCCAGTGCCGCCGAAGCGGTGGCGGACATCGAGGACGGCGCCTCACTCGCCGTCGGAGGCTTCGGCCTGAGCGGCGTACCGGACGTGCTCATCCGCGCCCTGCACGCCCACGGCCCCGGAGACCTCTCCGTCGTCTCCAACAACTGCGGCGTCGACGGCGGAGGCCTGGGCATCCTCCTCGCGGCCGGCCGGATCAGCCGCGTCACCGGCTCCTACATCGGCGACAACAAGGAGTTCGCCCGCCGTTACCTCGGCGGCGAACTCGAACTGGAGCTCACCCCCCAGGGCACCCTCGCCGAACGGCTCCGCGCCGGCGGCTGCGGCATCCCCGCCTTCTTCACCCCCGCGGGCGTCGGCACCCAGGCCGCCGACGGCGGACTGCCCTGGCGGTACGCCGAGGACGGCACCGTCGCCGTCGCCTCCCCGCCCAAGGAGACCCGGGAGTACGACGGGCGCCCGTACGTCCTCGAACACGGCATCACCACCGACTTCGCGCTCGTCCGCGCGGCCCGCGGCGACCGCCACGGCAACCTCGTCTTCGCCCGCGCCGCCCGCAACTTCAACCCGCTCGCCGCCATGGCGGGACGGATCACCGTCGCCGAGGTGGAGGAGCTCGTCGAACCCGGCGAACTCGACCCCGACCAGGTCCACCTGCCGGGCGTGTTCGTCCAGCGGGTCCTCGCGCTCACCCCCGCACAGGCCGCCGACAAGGGCATCGAACGAAGGACGGTACGCACCCGATGAGCTGGACCAGGGACGAGATGGCGGCGCGCGCCGCCCGCGAGCTGACCGACGGTTCGTACGTCAACCTCGGCATCGGACTGCCCACCCGCGTACCGAACTTCCTCCCCGACGGCGTCGACGTCGTCCTCCACTCCGAGAACGGACTCCTCGGCGTCGGCCCCTACCCGTACGAGGACGAGGTCGACCCCGACCTCATCAACGCGGGCAAGGAGACGGTCACCGTGCTGCCCGGCGCCGCTTTCTTCGACTCCGCCCTCTCCTTCGGCATGATCCGCGGCGGCCACATCGACACCGCGATCCTGGGCGCCATGCAGGTCTCCGCCCGCGGCGACCTCGCCAACTGGATGATCCCCGGCCGCATGGTCAAGGGCATGGGCGGCGCCATGGACCTCGTCCACGGGGCCCGCCGGGTCGTCGTCCTCATGGAGCACACCGCCAAGGACGGCACCCCCAAGATCGTCGAGGAGTGCTCCCTGCCGCTCACCGGCCGCGGCTGCGTCGACCGCATCATCACCGACCTCGGCGTCCTCGACGTCACCGAGGACGGACTCCGGCTCGTCGAGACCGCCCCCGGCGTCACCCCCGAGGACCTCACCCGCCTGACGGCGGCTCCCGTGAAGGTGGAAACGGCAGCATGATCCCCACCCAGAAGGACATCTCCCAGGAGATCGACGTCCGGCGCGCGGAGTACCGCGGCTCCGGCGAGACCCGGCACCACCCCGCCCGCGACTACCCGCCCTACCGCAGCAGCGCCCTGCGCCACCCCCGGCAGCCCCTGATCACGGTCCGCGACCCCGACGCCGTCGAACTCTCCGGACCCGTCTTCGGCGCGACCGACGTGACCGCGCTCGACGCCGACCTCACCCGCGGCGCCGCCGGCGAACCCCTCGGCGAGCGGATGACCGTCACCGGACGGATCCTCGACCGCGCCGGCCGCCCCGTCCGCGGCCAGCTCGTCGAGGTCTGGCAGGCCAACGCCGCCGGACGCTACGCCCACCAGCTCGACCAGCATCCGGCCCCGCTCGACCCCCACTTCACCGGCGCCGGCCGCTGCCTGACCGACGACGACGGCACGTACCGCTTCACCACGATCCGCCCCGGCGCCTACCCCTGGCGCAACCACACCAACGCCTGGCGCCCCGCGCACATCCACTTCTCGCTCTTCGGCAGCGCCTTCACCCAGCGGCTCGTCACCCAGATGTACTTCCCCGGCGACCCGCTCTTCGCCTACGACCCCATCCTCCAGTCGGTCACCGACGACGCCGCCCGCGCCCGGCTCGTCGCCACCTACGACCACGACCTCACCACCCCCGAACACGCCCTCGGCTACCGCTGGGACATCGTCCTCGACGGACCCGCCGCGACCTGGATCGAGGAAGGCCGATGACGACGACCAGGAAGCCCACGCCCGCCCAGACCGTCGGCCCCTTCTACGGGTACGCGCTGCCGTTCCCCGGTGGCCCCGACATCGCCCCCGCCGGGCACCCGGAGACGCTCACCGTCCACGGCCACGTGTACGACGGAGCCGGGGCGCCCGTCCCCGACGCGCTCCTGGAGATCTGGCAGCCCGGCCCCGACGGCGACCGGACCGGCGCCCCCGGCTCCCTCCGCAAGGACCCCGTCACCGGCGTCCACGCCGGACGGGACGGCGTCACCTTCACCGGCTTCGGCCGGGTCGCCACCGACGCCGACGGCCGGTGGGCGATCCGTACCCTGCCGCCCGCCGGAGCGCCGTACCTCTCCGTCTGCGTCTTCGCCCGCGGGCTGCTGCACCACCTATTCACCCGGATCTATCTGCCGGGCCCGGCCGCCGAGACCGACCCGCTGCTCGCCTCGCTGCCGCCGGAGCGGCGCGCCACCCTGCTCGCGGCCGAGTCGGGACCCCGCACCCTGCGCTTCGACGTCCGCCTCCAGGGGCCGGAGGAGACGGTGTTCCTTGACTTCCGCTGAGTACGAGGACGGCGAACCGTACGACGTCGGGCTCCTGGCCCCCGTCCGCGCCGGCACCGACATCGAGGCGGCCACCGGCGACCGCGCCTTCCTCCGGGCGATGCTCGACGCCGAGGCCGCCCTGACCCGGGCCCAGGCGGCCCTCGGCCACGCACCCGCCGAGGCGGCCGCGGCCGTCACGGAGGCCGCGGGCCGCACCGACAGGTTCGACCCGCGCGAGCTGGCCCTCCGGGCCCGGAGCGGCGGCAACCCGGTCATCCCCCTGGTAGCCGAACTGACCGCCGTGGTACCGGAAGACGCCGCCCCCTACGTCCACCGGGGTGCGACGAGCCAGGACATCATGGACACGGCCGCGATGCTCGTCGCGGCCCGCGCCCTGCCGCTGATCACCGCCCCGCTGCACCGCGCCGCGGCCGCGCTCGGGCGGCTCGCCGCCGCCCACCGCGACACGCCCATGGCCGGCCGGACGCTCACCCAGCACGCCGTCCCCACCACCTTCGGGCTCAAGGCGGCGGGCTGGCGCAGCCTCGCCCTCGACGCGGCTGACCGGCTCACCGCGCTCACCCTCCCGGCCCAACTCGGTGGCGCGGCGGGCACCTTGGCGGCGTTCGAGCAGCTGGCCGGCGCGCCCGGCAGCGGGCCGGCCCTCGCCGAGGCGTACGCGCGGGAGCTGGGCCTCGCGGCGCCGGCGCTGCCCTGGCACACCCTGCGCACCCCGGTCGCCGACCTCGGCACGGCCCTCGCCTTCACCGCGGCCGCGCTCGGGAAACCCGCCGCCGACGTGCTGCTGCTCAGCCGCACCGAGACCGGCGAACTCGCCGAGGGCGAAGGCGGCGGGTCCTCCGCGATGCCCCACAAGAACAACCCCGTCCACGCGACCCTCGTCGCCGCGGCCGCCCGCCAGGCACCCCCGCTCGCCGCGGTCCTCCTGGGCTCGCTCGCGGCCGAGGACGAACGCCCGGCCGGTGCCTGGCACGCCGAATGGCAGACCCTCCGCGAACTCCTGCGCCTCGCCGGCGGCGCCGCCCACCACCTCGCCGCGCTGGCCGAGGGCCTCCAGGTCCGCCCCGCCCGGATGAGGGAGAACCTGCACCGGACCCGGGGCCTGGTGGCGAGCGAACGCCTGGCCGCGGAGCTCTCCGGCCTCCTGGGCCGCGCCGCCGCCCGACGCCTCCTCGACACGGCGGCCCACCGCGCTCTGACGGAACGCCGACACCTGGCGGACGTCCTCGCCGAGGCCCCGGAACTCACCGGCCTCGTGACGCCGGACCACCTCAGAACCCTCACGGACCCGACCACCGCGACGGGCGCAGCCCCCCAACTCGTCGACGAAGCCCTCCGGAGAACCCCCTCCACCAATCGAAAAGGCCCGGCATGACCCCCACCCCACGCCCCACCACGACACAGCCACCCGACGCCCCGAACGGAGTGACCACCCCCGCCCTCCACCACCGCGTCGACGGGCCCTCCGGCGCCCCCGTCCTCATCCTCGGGCCCTCCCTCGGTACCTCCCTCGCCGTCTGGGACGCGCAGACCGCCGCCCTCGCCCGGCACCACCGCGTCGTCCGCTGGGACCTCCCCGGGCACGGCGGCACCCCGGCCGCCGCCCTGCCCGACACCGCCCCCGGGGCCGCCACCGTCGCCGCCCTCGCCGCCCTCGTCCTCGAACTCGCCGACCACCTCGGCGCCGAGCGCTTCGGCTACGCCGGCATCTCCCTCGGCGGCGCCGTCGGCACCCACCTCGCCGTCCACCACCCCGAGCGGGTCACCGCCCTCGCCGTCGTCTGCTCCTCGGCCCGCTTCGGCGCGCCGGAAGGCTGGCGCGAGCGCGCCGCGCTCGTCCGCGCCCGGGGCACCGCACCGCTCGCCGAGACGATGGCGTCCCGCTGGTTCACGCCCGGCTTCGCCTCCACCCGCACCGCCGACCGGCTCCTCGCCGACCTTCGCGCCGCCGACCCGGACGGCTACGCCGCCTGCTGCGACGCCCTCGCCACGTACGACCTGCGCGAGGCCCTCGACCGGATCACCGCCCCGACGCTCGTCGTCGCCGGACGCGCCGACCCGGCCACCCCGCCCGCCCACGCCCGCGAGCTCGCCGACGCCATCC
Organism: Streptomyces sp. NPDC055815; assembly: GCF_053616475.1. NCBI lineage: Bacteria > Bacillati > Actinomycetota > Actinomycetes > Kitasatosporales > Streptomycetaceae > Streptomyces > Streptomyces sp. NPDC055815. The sequence continues at coordinate 50,160 of NZ_JBSHDU010000015.1, forward strand.
CCGACGCGGGCCTCCTGGAGCTCGCCGGGGCCTCCCACCTGGCCCCCGCCGAACGCCCGCAGGCCGTCCTCACCGCGCTCCTCGGCCACTTCGGCGCCCCCGCCGACGACGGCAGCCGGCACGCCCAGGGCATGGCCGTCCGCCGCGCGGTCCTCGGCGACGCGCACGTCGACCGGGCCGTCGCCCGGACGACCGCCCTCACCGCGGACTTCCAGGACTACATCACCCGCTGCGCCTGGGGAGAGATCTGGACCCGCCCGGGACTCGACCGCCGGACCCGCAGCTGCATCACCCTCACCGCCCTGGTCGCCCACGGCCACCTGGAGGAGCTCGCCCTGCACGTCCGGGCCGCGCTGCGCAACGGACTCACCCCCGAGGACATCGGGGAGGTCCTGCTGCACTCCGCCGTCTACTGCGGCGTCCCCGCCGCCAACGCCGCCTTCGCCACGGCCCAGCGCGTCCTCGCCGAGGACGAGGCCGGCTGACCCCTCTCCGACCGCCTCCCCGAGGACACGACCGCCGCCCCCTCCGACCACCACCCCTGGAGCCACCCATGCCCCGCACCACCACCGTCGGCATCATCGGCGCCGGCCCCGCCGGACTCCTCCTCTCCCACCTGCTCCACCGGCAGGGCATCGACAGCGTCGTCCTCGAACTCCGCGACCGCGCGTACGTCGAGCGCCGCCAGCGCGCCGGCATCCTCGAACAGGACACCGTCGACGTGCTGCGCGCCTCCGGCGCCGGCGCCCGGATGGACCGTCAGGGCCTGGAGCACCACGGCATCGAGCTCCGCTTCGACCGCCGTTCCCACCGGATCGACTTCCCGTCCCTGACCGGCGGCCGCTCCGTCATGGTCTACGCCCAGACCGAGGTCGTGAAGGACCTCATCGAACTGCGGCTCAAGGACGGCGGAACCGTCCTCTTCGAGGCCGAGGCCCTCTCCGTGGACGGCGCCGACACCGACCGGCCCACCGTCCGCTACCGCCACGAGGGCGCGGAGGACACCCTGGAGTGCGCGTACGTCGTCGCCTGCGACGGCTTCCACGGCATCGGCCGCCGCTCCCTCCCCGAGGACCTCCTCACCGTCGTCGAGCGGACGTACCCGTTCTCCTGGCTCGGCATCCTCGCCGACGTCCCGCCCTCCTGCGACGAGCTGATCTACGCCCACCACGAGCGCGGCTTCGCCCTGCACAGCATGCGCTCGCCGCAGGTCAGCCGCCTCTACCTCCAGGTGGACCCGGACGACAGCGTCGACAACTGGTCCGACGAGCGGATCTGGGACGAACTGGGCGCCCGCTTCGCCGTCGACGGCGACTGGACGCTCCGGCGCGGACCGATCACCGAGAAGAGCATCACCCCGATGCGCAGCTTCGTCGCCGAACCCCTGCGCCACGGCCGCCTGTTCCTCGCCGGCGACGCCGCCCACATCGTGCCGCCCACCGGCGCCAAGGGCCTCAACCTGGCCGTCGCCGACGTCACCCTGCTCGCCCAGGCCCTCACCCGCCACCACACGCAGGGCGACGAGTCGGCGATCGACGCCTACTCGGAGACGGCGCTGCGCCGCATCTGGCGGGCCGAGCACTTCTCGTACACGATGACCACCCTGCTCCACGCCGACCCGACCGAGTCCGCCTTCGACCGCGCACTGCGCCTGTCGCACCTGCGCTACCTCGCCGGCTCCGAGGCCGCCTCGGCCTCTCTCGCCGAGAACTACGTGGGATTCAGGACCGACTGACGGTCTGTCGACACGCCACAAGGGGGCGGCTGCATCGAGCAGCCGCCCCCTTCCGCGTACGAGCCGATCAGGCGAAGAAGCGGTACACCGCCTGCGCGACGCACGCCGGCTTGGCGGCGCCGTCGATCTCCACGGTCAGGTCCACGACGACCTCGACCCCGCCCTTGACGTCCTCCACGGACACCACGCGGCCGTGCGTGCGGATCTTCGAGCCGACGCGCACGGGGGAGGGGAAACGGACCTTGTTCAGGCCGTAGTTGACGGCCATCGACACGCCCTCGACCTGGAGCAGCTCGCTCCACATCGGGATGAGCAGCGCGAGCGTGAGGTAGCCGTGGGCGATGGTGCCCCCGAAGGGGCCCGCGGCGGCGCGCTCGGTGTCGACGTGGATCCACTGGTGGTCGTCGGTGGCGTCGGCGAAGGTGTCGACGCGGGGCTGGGCGATCTCGACCCAGGAGCTGTGGCCGAGGTCGGCTCCGGCCTGGGCCTTGATCTCGTCGATGCCGTGGACGGTGAGGGACATGCTGCGTACTCCTTGGAATGTAGAGGTGTCAGGCTTCGGTGCCGTAGCGGGCCCGGATCGGGGCCTTGAGCAGCTTTCCGGCGGCGTTGCGGGGGAGTTCGGGAGCGAGGACGACGCTCCGCGGGATCTTGTAGCGGGCGAGCCGGCCCTCCAGATGGGCGATCAGCTCGCCCTCGGTGACGGTCGACCCGGCGCGCGTCACGACGACGGCTCGGCCGACCTCGCCCCAGCGGGCGTCGGGCACGCCGATGACGGCCGCCTCGGCGACGTCCGGGTGGCCGAGCAGGGCGTCCTCGACCTCGGCCGGGTAGATGTTCTCCCCGCCCGAGATGATCATGTCCTTGAGGCGGTCGACGAGCCGCACGTAGCCGTCCTCGTCGACCGTGGCCACGTCGCCCGACCGGAAGCGCCCCCCGTCGCGGAAGGCCGCGGCGGTCGCTTCCGGCAGGTTCCAGTAGCCCGGGGTGACGTTCGGGCCCGCGACGACGACCTCGCCCTTCTCGCCGGGCGCCGCCTCCTCGCCGGACGGCAGCAGCACCCGTACGTCGGTGAAGAAGTGCGGGACGCCGGCCGAGCCGGCCCGGCTCAGCGAGTCCGCCCGGTCCAGGATGAGGGCGCCCGGCGCGGTCTCCGTCATGCCGTACCCCTGGACGAAGGCGAGGCCCCGGTCGAGATAGGCGGAGGCGGTGCGGCTCGGCACCGGGGCGCCGCCGCACAGCAGGGTGCGCAGACTGGTCAGGTCCGCACCCGCCCAGCCGGGGGCCGCCGCCATCGCGTCGTACATCGTCGGCACGCCGAACATGCAGGTCACCCGGTGGTGTTCGATCAGACGGAGGGTGCGGTCCGGGTCGAAGGAGGACTCCAGGAGGACCGTGCCGCCCTTGAGCAGGGTCGGCAGGCAGCTCATGTTGAGCGCCGCCGTGTGGAAGAGCGGCGCGGAGACCAGCGCCACCTCGTCGCCGGCGAGGTCGGTGTCCACGAGGACGTTGAGGCTGTTCCAGACGATGTTGCCGTGGGTGAGGACGGCGCCCTTGGAGCGGCCCGTGGTGCCCGAGGTGTACATGATGAGGCAGACGTCCTCGTGCCCCACCTCCTCGTCGACCGGCTCCGTCGTCGCGGCGGCGAGCAGCTCCTCGTACGAAGCCCCCGGCCCGCCGTCCACGGCGAGGAGGGTGCCGAGGGCTGCGCCTTCCGCGAGCTCCGTCACCCGCCCGGCCGACTGCCCGGCATGCACGAGGACCTGGCTGCCGGAGTCCGTGAGCTGGTGCAGCAACTCCGGTACGGCGAGCCGGGTGTTGAGCGGGACGAACACCGCCCCGAGGAGACCGGTCGCGAAGAGCGTCTCCAGATACGCGGGATGGTTGGGGCCGAGATACGCCACCCGGTCGCCGCGCCCGACCCCGGCGCCCCGCAGGGCGTGGGCCAACCGGGTGCAGCGGTCGTGGAGTTCGGCGTAGTCGATCGCCCGGCCCTCGTGCAGGAGGGCGGTGCGCCGGGGCGATCTGCGGTTGCGGCGGGCGGGCCAGGAGCCGGTGCCCTGGTTGCGCATGGGGTATCCCCTCAGCGTCCGGTGAGACCGAGCAGCGCGGCCGCGTTCTCCTTGAGGATCTTCGGACGGACCTCGTCCTTGATCGGGAGCTCCGCGAAGTCCGCCAGCCAGCGGTCCGGGGCGAGCAGCGGGAAGTCGGAGCCGAACAGCACCTTGTCCTTCAGGAGGCTGTTGGCGTACCGGACCAGCTGCGGCGGAAAGTACTTCGGCGACCAGCCCGACAGGTCGATGTACACCTGCGGCTTGTGGGTGGCCACCGCGAGCGCCTCGTCCTGCCAGGGGAAGGACGGGTGGGCGAGGACGATCCTCATGCCGGGGAAGTCGGCGGCGACGTCGTCCACGTCCATCGGGTTCGAGTACTTCAGCCGGATGCCCCCGCCGCCGGGGGCGCCCGCGCCGATGCCCGTCTGCCCGGTGTGGAAGACCGCGATCGCGCCGGACTCCTCGATCGCCTCGTACAGCGGGTAGGCCATCCGGTCGTTGGGGTGGAAGGCCTGGATGTTCGGGTGGAACTTGAAGCCCCTGACCCCGAACTCCTCGACGAGACGCCGGATCTGACGGACCGCCGCCTTTCCCTTGTACGGGTCGACGCCGGCGAACGGGATGATCACGTCCGGGTTCTTCAGCGCCGCCTCGGCGATCTCCTCGTTCGGCACCGGCGGGGTGCCGGTCGCGGACTCCGCGTCCACCGTGAACACCACGCAGGCCATCCGCCGCTCGCGGTAGTACGTGGCGATCTCCGGCAGGGTGGGGTGGCGGTGCTCCGCCTTGAAGTACGCGCCCGCGGCGGCGTCGAGCTCGGCGGAGAGCGAGGCCCCGCCCTTCTCCGACACCTCGGCGTGGGTGTGCATGTCGATGGCGACGAGCGCGTCCACGTCCAGGGGACCATGGCCGCTCACAGCTGCGGCGCCGGGATGCCGAAGGTCTCGGGGGTGCGGCCGACGGTCACCGGCCAGGCGGCCGCGATCGCCTCGGCGCTCCAGCCCCCGTCGGCGTACGCCACCGACACCTCCTGCGGGTGCGACCACAGGGAGAGCTTGTCTCCGCCGATGCCGACGCACTGTCCGGTCACCCCGGCGGCCGCGTCCGAGGCGAGGAAGGTCACCAGACCGGCGACGTCCTCGGGCGTGCCGAAGCCCTCGCCCTTGCGCAGGCTGTCGGGGAACGCGACGCCGTCCCGCTCCAGGGCCTCGACGTGCGGGGCGAAGACGGGGATGGTCTTCGTCATCGCGGTCGCGGCGACGGGGATGACGGCGTTCGCGGTGATGCCGGCCTTCGCCAGCTCCATGCCCCAGGTGCGGACCATGGCGGCGATCCCGGCCTTGGCGGCGGCGTAGTTGGTCTGCCCGAAGTTGCCCCGCTGTCCGGCGGGGGAGCCGGCGACGACGATCCGGCCGCCCTCGCCCTGGGCGCGCATCCGCTCGACGGCGGCGCGGACACAGGTGAACGTGCCGCGCAGATGCACCTCGACGACGGTGTCGAAGTCCTCGTCCGTCATCTTCCACAGCACCCGGTCCCGCAGGACGCCGGCGTTGGTGACCATGACGTCGAGCCGGCCGTACGTGTCGACGGCACGGGCGACGAGGGCCTCGGCGGCCTCCGTGGAGCCGACGGGCACCACCTCGGCGACGGCCCGTCCGCCGTCGGCGGTGATCAGGCGCACGGCCTCGACGGCGGCCTCGGTGGCGACGTCGTTGACCACCACCGAGGCGCCGGCGGCGGCCAGTGAGCGGGCGTAGGCGAGGCCGAGTCCGCGGCCGCTGCCGGTGACGACGGCGACCTTGCCGGAGAGATCCACATGAGTCATGAACGGGGGTCCTTTCCCGTGAAGTGCGGTGCGGGGCGCGGGGGATCGCGACCGGTCACGCACCGTCGAGCGAACAAGTTAGGCACTCTGGTGTCGGCCGTCAATGAATTGCCGAATGTTGGGGGTGGATTCCCGGAAGCCGCCCTACGCTGTCCCCGTGACACAGCCCGCCCCGACCGCAGAGACCGGACCCGCCGCCGAACCCGGCTCTCCGCCCCGCCCGCAGTCCCTGATGCTGACCTTCTTCGGCATCCACGTCCTCGGCACCGGAACCGCCCTGTCCTCGGCGAGCGTGATCGACGCCTTCGCGCGGGTCGACGTCGGCGAGGACGCGGTCCGCTCCACGCTGACCCGCATGGTCGCCCGCGGACTGCTCGAACGGCACCGGCGCGGGCGCAGGATGTACTTCTCGCTCACGCCCCGCGCCGCCGAGGTCCTCGCCGACGGCCAGGAGCGGGTCCACCGCACCGGCGCCGTCAACCGCGCCTGGGACGGCACCTGGACCCTGGTCGGCTTCTCGCTGCCCGAGTCCTGGCGCAGGGAACGCCACGACCTGCGCTCACGGCTCGTCTGGGCGGGCTTCGGCCCGCTGCAGAGCGGCCTCTGGGTGGCCCCCGGCCGGGTCGACGTCGCCCCCATCGCGGCCGAGCTCGGGCTGGGGGACCGTATCAGGGCCTTCCACGGCGAGGCCGCCGCACCGACCGAGGCCGGCCCCCTGCTCCGTACTGCCTTCGACGTCGACGCGATCGCCGACGGCTACCGCGCCTTCCTGGCCCGCTGGGGCGCGGCCGCCGCCTCCGGCGAGGCGCAGGACACCCCGGACCGGACCGCTTCCGGCGAGTCCCGCGACGTTCCCGACCGGACCGCCTCCGGCGAGGCGCGCGACGACCTCGGTCGGCTGCTTCTGCTCCACACCGACTGGCTCGACCTGGTCCGCCAGGACCCGCACCTGCCCGCCGAGCACCTGCCGCCCGACTGGCCCGCCGAGTCCGCCGAGGCCCTCTTCCGCGAGCTCTCCGCCCGCTACGAGCCGGGGGCCCGGCGGATCGCGGAGGAGATCCTGGACCGCTGGGAACCGGAGGCGTGACGACGGGGGCGCCCCCGACGGGGCGCTTATGTCAACACCATTGACCTTGTTGTGCGCGGCGGAGTCTCATGGCGGCACTTCGGAGACTCCCCGCGCCCGGGCGTCTCCGCGACCCCGAAGGACACCCATGGACCACCTCAGCTCGCTCCGGGACGCCGCCCCGACCCCCTTCTGGCTCGACGACCCCCGCCGACCGCGGCCCGCCCCCGCGCTCGTCGGCGGCACCACCTGCGACCTCCTCGTGGTCGGCGGCGGCTACACCGGCCTGTGGACCGCCCTCAACGCCAAGGAACGCGACCCCTCCGCCGACGTCGTGCTCGTCGAGGCGGACGAGGTCGGCGGCGCCGCCTCCGGCCGCAACGGCGGGTTCTGCGAGGCGAGTCTCACCCACGGCCTGGCGAACGGCCTCCAGCGCTGGCCCGAGGAGATCGGCCGCCTGGAACGCCTCGGCCGCGAGAACCTCCAGGGCATCGAGGACGCCGTCCGGCGGTACGACATCGACTGCGACTGGGAGCGCACCGGCTCCCTCGTCGTCGCCACCGAGCCCTACCAGCTCGAAGGCCTCGCCGAGGAGGCCGAAGCCGCCACCCGGTACGGAGGCAAGCCCCTCCTCCTCGACGCCGAGGCGGTCCGCGCCGAGATCGACTCGCCCACCTTCCTCGGCGGCGTCTGGAACAGGGACGACGTCGCCATGGTCAACCCCGCCCGGCTCGCCTGGGGACTCAAGCGGGCCTGCCTCGACCTCGGCGTCCGCATCCACGAACACACCCCCGCGACCTCGCTCGACGAACGCGGAGCCGTCGTCGCCGTCGGCACCCCCTACGGCCGGATCACCGCCCGCCGCGTCGCGCTCGCCACCAACGCCTTCCCGTCCCTGCTCCGCCGCCACCGCCCGTACACCGTCCCCGTGTACGACTACGCGCTGATGACCGAGCCGCTCACCGCCGAGCAGCTCGCCTCCGTCGGCTGGACCCGCCGCCAGGGCTTCGCGGACTGCGCCAACCAGTTCCACTACGTCCGGCTCTCCGCCGACAACCGCATCCTCTGGGGCGGTTACGACGCGATCTACCACGGCGGCCCGGTCCGCGCCGAGCACGACCGCAGGCCCGCGACCCACGCGACCCTCGCCCGCCACTTCTTCACGACGTTTCCCCAGCTCGAAGGGGTGCGCTTCAGCCACGCCTGGGGCGGAGCCATCGACACCAGCACCCGTTTCTGCGTCTTCTTCGACACGAGCCACCACGGCAAGGTCGCCTACGCCGCCGGATACACGGGCCTCGGCGTCGGCGCCACGCGCTTCGGCGCCGACGTGCTCCTCGACCTGCTCGCGGGCGAGTACACGGAGCGCACCGCCCTGGAACTCGTACGCCGCAAGCCGCTGCCGTTCCCGCCCGAACCCGTCCGCTCGATCGGCATCACCCTCACCAAGTGGTCCCTGGCGCGCGCCGACCGGAACGAGGGCCACCGCAACCTCTGGCTGCGCGCCCTCGACCGCTTCGGCCTCGGCTTCGACAGCTGACCCGCGCCCTCCGCGCACCGCCCTTCCCGCTCACGAGGCGACGCTCAGGGGTGGGTGAACACCCCGACCATGCGGGTGTCGGGGTTGCTGCTCATCCCGACGATCGCGCCCCCGTCGGCACGGTTCACGCGCGCGTGCGCGCCCGCGTAGCCCTCGTCGGTGAGGAAGAACCCGAGGGCCGCGATCCAGTCGTCCACGGTGCCGGTCGCCGGGTCGTACACGGGCTCGGGGTGCGGCACGACCCGCTCCTGCGCCACGTATCCGCCGCGCTCGACGGCGAGGTCCAGGGCCTTCCCCCACTCGGCGTCCGTGCACTCCCAGCCGACGAACGTGTCCAGACCGCCGTACCCGGCCCCGGGCTTGAGGATGAGCCGCTCCCGCCGCTCCCGGCAGAGTTCGACCAGCTCGGCGGGGCCGGAGGCGCGCAGCGCCCGGCTCCACGGCAGGACCCGCTCGACCAGGGCCCGTTCGGCGGCGTCGAAGGCATCGGCCCAGCGCGGGTCGGACAGGACGGCCAGGGCGCTCTTGTGGGAGTGGAGCCCGCTCTCCAGGGAGGTGAACAGCACGGTCCTGCCCGCCTCGTGGGCGCGGAAGAACGGCTCCGCCACCCCCGGTCCCTCCGGATCGTCGAGCAGCTGGCTCGCCGCGAAGTTCCGGAGCACCAGATCCAGCGGCGTACCGTCCAGGGTCAGTTTTCCGTCGGCACGCGCGCGTACGTCACCGATCTCACCGATCCTGACGTCGAGGCCCTGCTCGGCCATCGCCTCCTGGGTGGCGCGCATCAGCGCTCCGTACGGGCCGATGCCGCCGCGTCCCTCGATCAGACCGATCACCGGTTCCGCCGAGCCGGACAGCGCGGGACGGGCCCGGTCGCGCAGGACGGCGGCCATGCGGGCGGCGATGTCCACATGGCCGAGGCCGTGCTCGCGCGCGAAGCCGGCGAACTCGGGGACGCGCAGCAGCGCCCGGTTGAAGACGTCCATGTCGAGCCCGCCGACCTCGCTGCCGAGGTTGAGCTCCAGCAGCCTGAACCGGGTGCCGTCGTGGTACGCGTCGGCGCGCCCCAGCTTGGCGGGGACGCCCGACCCGGCCCGGCGGAGCAGCGCCACGAGGGCCGGCTCGAACCCGAGCTCCGCCGCGTACCGCTCGACGTCCCCGTCGAAGAGCCGCTCGGGCAGCGACAGGAGGAGGTCGAAGAGACCTTCCAGGTCGCGCGCGAACGCGGCCGTCTCCGAGGCCCGGACGAACCAGGGCCGGGGCAGCAGGTGCGAGCGCCATGCCGCCTGGAAGGCGGGAGGCAGTTCGGCCCGGGCGACCGCCGTCGCGAGCCCGCCCTCCTGCCGCAGGCATTCGTCCACGTATATCCGGCTCAGTTCGGTCATCTGTCTCGCTCGCTTCACTGGAAGAGATCGGGTACGTGCTCCGAAGGGCGAGCAGGGTACCTCAGTACCCGATCCGTACTCCCGTGACGGTGTGACGGTCTGTCAAACCGCCGGTGGCCGCGCCGAATCCGACCAGGACGTTCCTGGGCAGCGTCACCGCCACGTCGATGACCTGGGTGCCGTCGACGAGGACGACGAGCCGGCCGGCGGAGGTCACGTAGACGTCGATGACATGGCTGCCGGTACGCAGCGCGGGCACGGCCGTCGAGGTCGCCGCGTACCGGAGGCTCGTGCCCGTGCCGCCGGTGGCGACGCCCACGAAGTTCGAGGACGGCTCCCCGGTGTTGCGGAACGTGTCCAGGGTGACCGCCACTCCGCTCAGTCCGCTGAAGCCGAGGCCGCCGCCCCCGCCGCCGAGCGCGGTGGGCGTCGTACGGCTCGCGTCCAGGAGCATCAGCGCGAGCCCGTCGGCGCCCGTGCCGCCGGAGAGGGTGGCGGTGAAGCGGGCCCTCAGCCGGCCGGACGGCACGGCGGTGGCCTGGATCGCCGAGCCCTTCAGGTACGCCTGGGCCGGCGTCAGGACGAGGCTCGTGCCCGACAGCGCGGCGCTGCCGTTGTACGTCCAGCCGTTGGGGCCCGGCGGCGGCACGGCGTAGGAGGCGGCGGTGATCGACGCGCCGCGCACCGCGTGGATGTCGGTGATGCTGCCCGTCCCGCCGGTGAAGGCGAGGAGTGCGGTCGGGGTCAGCGAGGCGACGGTGGTCCGCAGCCGCTGGGTGCCGTCCACGGAGAGCGTGATGGTCTTGCCGCTGACGCTGACGGACACCGTGTGGGTCCCCGACCGCAGGTTGGGCACGCTCGTCGTCGTCGACGCGTAGGTGAGGGACGAGCCGCTGCCCCCGGTGGCGATGCCGACGAAGTTGGCCGACGGGTCGCCCGGGCTCTTGAAGGTGTCGAAGGCGACGGCCGTGCCCGGGAGGCCGACGTAGCCGAGGCCGCCGCCGCCACCACCGAGCGCGGACGGCGTGGTCCTCGCCGGGTCCAGGAGCGAGAACGTCATGCCGTCGGCGCCGGTGCCGCCGCCGATGACCGTGGTGAACGAGGCCTTCAGACCGTCGGTCAGCACCGGCACGGGCCAGACCGCCGAGCCCCGCTGGGAGGGGCTCGCCTGGGTGAGCTGGAGGTCGTTGCCGGAGATCCGGGCCGAGCCGTTCAGCTTCCAGCCGCCCGCACCGGGCGTGGGAACGGTGACCGTGGTCCCGGCGGTGCCGGTGCCGGTCAGAGTCTCGTTGTGCGAACCGCTCCCGTCGTCGGCGGTCAGCTCGTACGCGGCCGTCACGGCGCCGATGGACGTGGGGGAGAAGGTGACGGCCTGGTGGACGACGTCCTCCGGGCCGAGGACCTGGCCCTCGCTGATCGGATTGCTGACCTGGAACGGAGCCGCCGGCGGCTTCGCCTTGGTGATGGTGAGCGGGATGTTGCCGGTGTTGCTGATGTCGAAGGTCTTCGTCACGGACTCGCCGACCTTGACCTGCCCGAAGTCCGTCGAGGTGGGCGTGATGGTGAGCTGCGCCCGGCCGGTCACGGCGGTGCCGCTCAGGGCGACGGACGTGGTGCCGTTCGTCCCCGTGACGGCGAGCGTCCCCGAGTTCTGGCCGGCGGCCGTCGGCGCGTACGCCACCTGCACGGTGACGGACTGCCTCGGCGGGACGACCGTGCCCGTGGCCGGGAGGTCGGACGCGGTGAACGGGCCGGCGGGCGGGGACACCGAGGAGATCGTCTCGCCGGCCGTCCCCGTGTTGGTGAACGTCACGCCGAGCGTCTTGCGGGTCGTCGTGGCCACCGTGCCGAAGTCGAGCGCGGCCGGGGACGCGACGAGCCCGGGCCGGGTCCCGTACCCGGTGAGGCCGAGCGCGCTCGTGCCCAGATCGGTGGCGAAGGTCAGGGCGGAGGTGTCGGGACCGGGCGCGGCCGGCGAGAACGTCACCTGGACGGTGTGGGTCTCGCCGGCCCGCAGCGTACGCGGCAGCCCCGCGGAGGACGCCGAGAACGCGCTGCCCGCCGGCGTGCTCACCCCGTTGATCGTCACGTCCCGCGTGGCCGTGACCGTGGCCGTCGCCGTCCCCGTCGACCCCACCGCGACCGCACCGGCGTCCACGGGCTCGCCCGTGAGGGCCGCGTTGGCGGGACGGCCGAAGGCCATCACGTGCCCGTCCCGCGTCCCCACGTAGATCCGCCCGCCGTCGGTGGCCGGCACCGAGAACTTCGAGGCGACGCCGATCGGCGCCGACCAGCGCAGCCGCATCGCCCCGTTCACCGGCACGGCGTCGTACGCGCGCAGCTGTCCGTTGGCGCCGTTCGCTCCGTCCGAGGCGACCGCCCACACGAGCGCGGAACCCGGGTTCGTCCCGGTGGACGTCACCACCGGCGAACCGGAGGTGTAGCCGAACGTCTGCGCGCTGCTGCCCGTGTTGGTGAGCACCGGCGCGCCCGAGCCGGTCAGCCCGTACGCGAACGCCCGCAGCGGCCCCCTGGAGCCGATGGTGTACACGTAACCGCCCTGCCCGCCGTACACCGCGGGATGCCCCCAGACGCCCTCGTACGGACCGAACGCGCCGAGCACCTTGTCGGTGCCGCCGGGGCCCTGGCTCCGCCCGCCGAGATCGTCCCGGTTCAGCAGGAACAGACGTCCGTCCTTGCCGATCTGGACGAGCAGCCGCGGATACTGGGCGGTCCCGAAGGCCGGCTCCGGGAGGGCCACCGGGCCGCCCGAGCCGAGGTCGGTGTCGTTCTGGTCGAGGATCGGCGCGTCGGAGGGGCTGAAGAAGTCCTGCGCCGACATCGTGCCGTCGCTGTTCACCCCGAGCCGCACCACTGACTCCGCCAGCTGGCCCGGCGGCCGGTTGCCGGGACCCGGCGCGGGGGAGACCCCGTTGCCCGTCGAGAACAGGATCCGGCCCGGACCGTCGGAGACGAGACCGCCCCCGCTCATCCAGATGCCCGCCATGCCGTTGGCGGAGGCGTCCTCGGTGGCCCACAGCGTCGTCTTCCGCGTCGAGGTGCTCACGCCCATGACGTAGCCGACGTACGGGCCCCGGTCGCAGTGCGAGGCGAACGCCGCGTACACCGAACCGCCCATGAGGAGCAGCCCGGGCCGCTGCCCTGCGGTGTACGGGTTGAACGCCCGGCCCGGGTCGTTCACCGGCGCGCCCGTCACCTTCACCGGCCAGCCGGAGCGTTCCGCGCCGGTCGCCGGATCGAGCGCGTGCACGTACCAGTTGGGGTGCTGGACGTCCGGGCCGTCGTTCACCTTGGCGGTCAGGTAGACGGCGTTGGTCGCCGGGTCGTACACCGGCGTCGAGGTGACCCCGATGTTCGGCACCAGGTCGCCGCAGGTGATCGCGGAGGCGGGCCAGGGGGCGCCGAAGTCCTTCGTCCAGCCGATGGCGCCGGTGGCCGCGTCGATGCCGTACACCTTGTTGTTCTCGGTGGCCGCGACCAGGGTGCGGCCCACGACCAGCGGCTGGGCGTAGACCTGGCCGTCGACGCTGGTGGAGAACTGCAGCCCGAAGTCGGAGCTCGACACCTGGTCGGGGGCGAGCCCCGGCTCGTCCCGGTCCCAGCCGGTCCGCAGGTTGTCGTGGGAGATCGTGGTCTGGTCGGCGGCCGCGACGGCGGAGGGAGCGGTGGGGTCGGGGGCGGGAACCGCGGTTCCGGCGGCCGCTCCGCCCAGCAGTCCCGCCGTCAGGGACATCGTCAGGAGTCGGGCGATCACCTTGAGTCGGCCGGCCATCTCTCCCCCATCACGTGGACACACCAGGACGAAGACCGGGGTGCTCCGCCGGCCTCATCGTGTACGGGTCTTCGCGCGCGAACGCCATGATGTCGGGTTAAGTCCCCCGGGTCCACCCGATCGGGGGCGCGCGAACGGCCGTTCGCGCCGGTCGTCCGGCCTCCGGGGCGTTAGCGGAACGTGAGCGAGACGTGAGCGGCGCACGGCAGGGTGTGCGTGTCGGCAGGCCGGGGCGGGGTGACCGTCCGCCCCGCGCGCCCGCCGACGCGTTCCGAGCGACGGACCGGAACGAGCGGGACCGTGGCGGGCGCCGTGGCGGCCGTCGACCTGACGGGTGCCGTCGTGGGGGCGGCACCGGGCAGGACCGTCGACGCCGCCGGGGGGGCGGGGTCCGGACCGGGCCCGACCGGCCGGGACCCGGTGCGGGCCGTGGGGGCCCGCACCGGGTCATGGCGCCCCGGCGACCCGTGCCACCTGGTCACAGGACACCGACGACGACTTCACCTTCCTCCAGGAGGCATCATGCGACGACGTACCTTCCTCAAGGGCTCCCTGCTCGGCGCGGCGGCGGCCGCCGTCCCCCTCGGCGCCTCGGCGGCCGAGCCGGCGCCGGTCACCTCCCTCGGCGCGCTCCAGAGCGCGATCGACCGGGCCGTCCCCGGAGACAGGATCGTCCTCGCCGACGGCACCTACACCGTCCCCTCGGGCGGGGCGATCGACGTCTCCGGGCGCAGCGGCATCACGATCGTCTCGCAGACCCGCGGCGGCGCCGTCCTGCGCGGTGAGCGCAGCTTCGTCCTCGACGGTGCGAGCGCCGTCACCATCAGCGGCTTCGCGCTCCGGCAGAGCGGCACCCTGGCGATCCCGGCCGACAGCACGGGCATCCGGCTGACCCGCAACGACATCCGGTTCGCGGACGTGGACGGCCTCGACTGGGTCCTCGTGGAGGGTGACGACGCCAAGATCGACCGGAACCACTTCCACGACCGGACCACACAGGGCATCTTCGTCGTCGTCGACGGGCCCGGCACGACGGCCGTGGCGCAGCGCCTCCACATCTTCAAGAACCACTTCTCCCAGCACCTCTACACGGGCGCCAACGGCGGTGAGGCGATCCGGCTCGGGGTCAGCAGCCGGGCCCTGTCCGAGGCGGCCGCGGTCGTCGAGTACAACCTGTTCGAGCGGTGCGACGGCGACCCCGAGGCGATCTCGGTGAAGTCCTCCGGCAACACGATCCGCTCCAACACGATCCGCGACAGCCAGGGCGGCATCGTGCTCCGCCACGGCAACGGCTCCACCGTCGAGGGCAACTGGCTGCTCGGCGGCAAGGAGGGCATCCGCCTCTACGGCAACGACCACCTGGTCGTGAACAACCACCTCGCCGGCCTCACCGGCCGGGCGCTCGTGATCGGCAGCGGCACCACGCGCGACCACCACGAGGGGGAGACCACCGAGGAGCGGCGCGGCAACGACGCCTGCGACCGCGCGGTGATCGTGCACAACACCCTGCGTGCCAACAAGAGTTCGCTGTCGGGCGAGACCCGCACGTACGAGCCGCGTGACGTGACCGTCGCCGACAACCTCATCGTCGGGGACAGCGGCAGCCTCGTCGCGATGGGCGCGACGACCGGCTTCACCTGGCAGAGCAACATCCTCTGGGGCGCCGCCGCCAACGGCACCATCCCCGCGGGCGGTTACACCCGCGTGGACCCCCGTCTGACGCAGTCCTCGGACGGCGTGTACCGCCTCGCGGCGACCAGCCCCGCGATCGGCGCGGCGACCCTCGCGACCATCTCGGTCCCGGAGGACATCGACGGCCACGCCCGAGGCACCACGCGCGACATCGGCTCCGACGAGTACACGACCCTGGCCCCGGTGCGCCGCCCGCTCACCTCCACGGACGTGGGCCCGAACGCCTCCTGACGTCTGCCCCTCCCTACTGCGCGACGGCCAGGGCGAGGGACCCGGCGGCCAGGGCCAGGAAGGCCGCCGGGACGGCGATGTTGCGGAGGACGCGGGCCCGGACGTGGACGGCGACCGCGCCGAGGAAGAAGAGCACGAGCCCGGCTCCGGCGGCGATGCCGACGAGCCGGGCGCCCAGCAGGCCGAGCAGGAGCCCGGCGGCGCCCGCGGCCTTCAGGGCCCCAAGGCCGGGGATCCAGCTCGCCGGCACGCCCACCGCCGCCGAGTTGGCGAGGACGAAGCGGGCCCGCGCGAGGTCCGCGGCGGCGATCCCGGCGTTGGCCAGGACGGTGACGAGGGTGACCGAGAGGTACGTGGGGGACATGGATCCCAGCCTCGTCGCGCGCCGTCTTGGCGTCCAATACCCGCATCCATAACCTGGCGGCATGGATGTGGACACCCGGCTCCTGCGGTACTTCGTCGCCGTCGCGGAGGAAGGCAGCCTGACGCGCGCGGCGGAACGGCTCTACGTCTCGCAGCCCGCGCTCACCAAGCAGATCAAGCACCTGGAAGCGCTCCTCGGGGCCCGGCTGTTCACCCGGTCCAAGTCCGGTATGGCGCTCACCGAACCGGGCCGGGTGCTCGCCGAGCGGGCGTCCGGACTGCTCGCCTCGTGGAGTCGTACGCTCCAGGAGGTGAAGACCGCCGCGGGCCGGGAGGAACGCGTGCTGCGCGTCGGCTACCTGGCGAGCGCCGCCAACGAGGCCACGCGCCCCATCGTCGAGGAGTTCGCCCGCCGCAGGCCCGACTGGCGGGTGGCGATGCGGCAGGCCGCCTGGTCCGACCCCACCGCAGGACTCGCCGCCGGGGACGTCGACGTCGCCCTCGTACGGCTTCCGTTCCCCGGCGAGGAGGGCCTTCGGGTGGACGTCCTCTTCAGCGAGCCCCGCTGGGTCGCTCTGCCCGTCGACCACCGGCTCGCCGGCCGCGAGACGATCCCCTTCGCGGAGCTCCTGGACGAGCCGTTCGTCGCCGCCCCCGCCGAGACCGGCGCCTGGCGCGACTTCTGGCTCGCGACCGACGCGCGCGACGGCCGTCCCGTCCGCATCGGAGCCGTCGTCGACCAGCCCGACGACTGGCTCGGCGCGATCGACCAGGGCCACGGCATCGCCCTCGCCCCGGAGTCGGCCGCACGCTTCTACGCCCGCCCGGGCATCGTCTACCGGCCCGTCAGCGGCATCGCACTGACCCGGGTCGGTGTCGCCCGCACGGCCGCCGCCGACACCGATCCCGCCGTGCGGGACTTCGTCCGCTGCTGCACGCACATCCGGGACCTGCACGTATGATCACCCCGATCATGATCAACATCGCGATTTCTCGGGGGAGTCAGCACGTGAACAGGGTGAGGGCGGCCGTCGCCGCGGTCGTACTGGCCACCGCGGTGGCGGGCTGCGGCTCCGGAGCCCCGGCGGACGACACACGGCCCCAGGACAAGCCGTCGGCGGCTCCGGCCACCGGCGGCCCCGAGCGGCCGGCGGCGCAGAAGCTCGCCGCCGACAACGGCACCCGCTACACCACCGTCGCCGTGCCCACCATGGAAGGCCTCGTCTGCGACGAGGGCGACGGCGGCTTCCACTTCGGCAGCGACCTCGACATGATCGTCACCGGCGACGACGGCCTCAAGGAGATCGAGGACGACGGCCAGGACGTCGCCGACGAGGTGTCCTGCTTCGGCAGCCCCCGCACCGTCCTCCGCAAGGGCACCCTGTCGGCCTCCGCGCCCACGTTCACCGCCCGTACCCACCTGTACGAGAACGTGCCGGACCCCGCCGCCTCCCTCGACCGCATCTTCGACGCGTCCATGAACCTGGCCAAGGACTACGGCCGCAACCTCACCGGCGCCCCGAAGACCGTCACCAGCGACTCCCTCGTCGTGAAGTGCCGGCAGAACGTCACCGACACCTTCCCCATGACGACCTGCCTCTGGGCGAACCACGGGGCGGCCGGAGTCCTCGACTTCTTCCCGTTCGACGACCAGTACATCCCCGTCGACTCGGCGGCCGGGCTCACCCAGGACTTCGTCGCCGGAGCCCTCAGGAAGTAGCGTCCGGGCGGCGGTCCCGTGCCTCCCCGAGACCGCCCCGGGCGATCACCTCCGCGTACCAGCGGGCGCTGTCCTTGAGGGTCCTCCGCTGCGACGCGAAGTCCACGTGGACGATCCCGAACCGCTTGCTGTACCCGTACGCCCACTCGAAGTTGTCGAGCAGCGACCACAGGAAGTAGCCCCGCACGTCGGCGCCGTCCGCGAGCGCCCGGTGCACCGCCGCCAGGTGCGCGTGCAGATACGCCACCCGCTCCGGGTCCTTCACGTTCCCCGACGGGTCGGCGTAGTCGTCGTACGCCGCCCCGTTCTCGGTGATGACCAGCGGTACGCCCGGCAGTTCGTCCCGCAGTCGGACCAGGAGCTCGTACAGTCCGTCCGCGTCCACCGGCCAGTCCATCGCCGTGCGCGGCCCGGGCAGCGGCTCGAACCGCACGTGCCGCTCGGCGCCCGCCCACGGCGAGGGCGACTCCGAGGTGCCCGCCCCGACGACCGCCGGTGAGTAGTAGTTGATGCCCAGGGAGTCGATCGGCGCGGCCGCCGTCGCCAGGTCGCCGTCCCGGACGAACGACCAGTCGGTGACGGACGCCGTGTCCCGCACCAGGTCCTCGGGGAGCCGGCCGTGGAAGACCGGATCGAGGAAGATCCGGTTGCCGACGGCGTCGATCCGGCGGGCCGCGTCCAGATCTTCCGGGGCCTGCGAACGAGCCCGTACCGCATGGAGGTTGAGGGTCAGGGACACCTCCGCCGAACCCGGCAGCGCCCCGCGCAGCGCCCGCGCCGCGAGACCGTGCGCCAGGTTCAGATGGTGCGCGGCGCGCAGCGCGGCGAGGTCGCTCGTCCGGCCCGGGGCGTGCACCCCCTGCCCGTACCCGAGGAACGCCGCGCACCAGGGCTCGTTGAGCGTCGTCCAGGTCGCGACCCGGTCACCGAGGGCCTCCGCCGTGATCCCCGCGTACTCGGCGAAGCGGTACGCGGTCTCCCGGTGCGGCCAGCCGCCCGCGTCCTCCCGTTCCTGCGGCAGGTCCCAGTGGTAGAGCGTCGCCACCGGCCGGATGCCGGCCTCCAGGAGTGTGTCGGTGAGCCGCCGGTAGAAGTCCAGGCCCTTGCGGACGGCCGGGCCGCGCCCGGTGGGCTGGACCCGCGGCCAGGCGATGGAGAACCGGTAGTCGGTCACCCCGAGCCGCCGCATCAGGGCCACGTCCTCGTCGACCCGGTGGTAGTGGTCGGCGGCGATGTCACCGGTGTCGCCGTTGCGCACCTTGCCGGGCGTACGGCTGAAGGTGTCCCAGATGGACGGGGTGCGGCCGTCCTCGGTCGCGGCTCCCTCGATCTGGTACGCGGCGGTGGCCGTGCCCCAGCGGAAACCCTCGGGAAAGCGGAGGACGGTGGTGGGGCCGGAGTGGGTGTCGAGCGCGGTCATGAGGTGGGAACTCCCTGAAGTGAGAGGCGTGTCGGAGGAGCGGGGGAACGACCGGCGTCAGCCCTTGACCGCGCCCTGCATGATCCCGCCGACGATCTGCCGGCCGAGGAGGCCGAAGACGAGCAGCACCGGCAGGGTCCCGAGCAGGGTGCCCGCCATGATCACGGACTGGTCGTGGACGTAACCGCCGCCGAGCTGACGCAGCGCGACCTGGACGGTCGGCTCGGAGGAGGAGAGCGCGACGACGGGCCAGAAGAAGTCGTTCCACGCGGCCATGAAGGTCAGCAGACCGAGCACCGCCATGCCCGGCCGGGCGATCGGCACCACGATCGACCAGAAGATCCTGGCCGTGGACGCGCCGTCGACCCGGGCAGCCTCGATCAGCTCGTCCGGCAGCGACTGCACCAGGTACTGCCGCATGAAGAACACCCCGAACGCCGACACCAGGCCCGGCAGGATCACCGACTGCAGCTGGTTCACCCAGCCGAGCTCGGTGATCAGCATGAACAGCGGGATCACCCCCAGCTGCGGCGGGATCATCATGGTCCCCACCGTGACCGCGAGGAGCGCGCCCCGGCCCCGGAAGCGGAGCTTGGCGAAGGCGAACCCGGCGAGGGTGCAGCACAGGACGGTGCCGAGGGTGATCGACCCGGAGACGAGCAGTGAGTTGAGCAGCGCCTTGCCGATGTCGGCCTCTTCGAGGACGGCCTCGAAGTTGCGCAGCAGATGCGGTCCCGGGAGCAGGGCCGGCGGGACCTTCGCCAGGTCGGCGTTGGAGCGGCTCGCCGCGACGATCGTCCAGTAGAAGGGGAAGGCGGAGAACAGGACGGCGACGATCAGGACCGTGTACGCGAACGGCCCGGCGTGCAGGGTGCGGCCGGCCCGGGAGGGCCCGGTCCGTGCCGGGCGGACCAGCGCGGTCATCGGCGGGCCTCCTTACGGGAACGGCGGTGCGCGATCAGGGCGTTGAGCCCGACGAGCACCACGATGAGCAGGAACATCACCCAGGCGATGGCCGCGGCCCGCCCCAGGTGGAAGAAGCCCCAGCCCTGCTCGTACAGGTAGAGACCGAGCGTCTGGTACTGGTGCGAGATGCCCCCGGAGATCGAGCCTTCGAGGAGCAGTGGTTCGCCGAACAGCTGGGTCGCGCCGATCGTGGAGACGATGACGGTGAAGAGGATGGTGGGACGGAGCCCCGGCAGCGTGACGTGGAAGAACTGCCGCCACCGCGAGGCCCCGTCCATCGCGGCCGCCTCGTACAGCTCGTCGGGGATGGACTGCATTCCCGCCAGGTAGATCAGCGCGTTGTAGCCGGTCCAGCGCCAGATGACGACCGTGGAGACCGCGATCTGCGAGGCGACGGTGTCGTTCTGCCAGTCGACGGGGTCGACGCCGACGAGGCCGAGCGCGTAGTTGATCAGCCCGAAGTCCCGGCCGAAGAGCTGGGCGAAGACGAGGGTGGCCGCGGCCACGGAGGTCGCGTACGGCAGGAGGACCGCCGTCCGCAGGAAAGTGCGGCCGCGCATCCGGTAGTTGAGGAGGTGCGCGAGCCCGAGGGCCATCACCAGCTGCGGCACGGTGGAGAGGACGCCGATGGTGAAGGTGTTCCGCAGCGCGACCCAGAAGTACTCGTCGCCGAGGAGCGCGGTGTAGTTGCCGAGGCCGCGCCACTCCATGTCGCCGGGAGTCTGGAGCTCGACCCGGTAGAGGGAGACGAAGGCCGTGTAGAGCAGCGGGAAGAGGCCGAAGGCGGCGAACAGGGTGAAGAACGGGGCGATATAGGCGTACGGCGAGACCGTCCGCCAGGCCCGCCGGACGCTCCCGGGCCGGGGCGGCGGGACGGCGGAGCGCGACGGGGCCGGTGCCTGGGGTGCGGTGAGGGTCACGGTGCGGCCCTTCGAGGAGGGGTACGGGGCAGGACGACGGGGGGAGGTGCCGGGGGGCTCCGCGTGACGGAGCCCCGGCGGCGCACGTCAGCCGATGGTGTTCTCGACGCCCTTCTTCGCGTTCGACCAGGCCTTCTCGGGCGAGGTGCCCTTGCGCTCGACCTCGCTCAGCGCGTTGGTGATCTGCTGTGCGATGTTCTGGTCGTGCACGCCGAGCACCTGGACCGGCGCCGCCTTCGCCGCGTCGCCGAAGATCTTCCCGGTCGGGGCGCCGGAGAAGTACGCGTCCTTCGTGCCGGCGACCTTCTCGATCGCGCCGGTGGCCGAGGGGAAGTTGCCCTGCTTCTCGAAGAGCCGGGACTGCTGCTCGGGCGCGGTGAGCCACTTGATCAGCTCGTACGCCTCCTTCTTGTGCTGCGCCGCCCGGGGCACCGCCAGGTAGGAGCCGCCCCAGTTTCCGGCGCCGCCGCCGGGGAGCGCGGCGACGTCCCACTTGCCCTTGCCGGCCTCACCGGCCTGGCCCTTGATGTAGCCGAGCATCCAGGCGGGGCAGGGGATCGTGGCGAACGAACCGGCGGCGAAGGCCTGGTTCCACTGCGGGGACCACTGGTCGAGCTTGGCGCTCAGTCCGCCCTGGGCGGCCTCGACGGCGTGGTCCCAGGCGGTGCGCAGGGCGGGGTTGTTCTCCCAGATCAGCTTGCCGGAGGCGTCGTAGTACCGCTCCTTCTCCTGCCCGATCATGATCGAGTACAGGCTGCCGACGCTGTCGATCCAGGCGCTCCTGCCCGGGGCCTTGGCCTTGTACTGCTGCCCGAGCTGCAGGTAGCCGTCCCAGGTGGCCCACTTCTTCGCGAGCTCCTCGCGGTCGGTGGGCAGCCCGGCCTGCCGGAACAGGTCCGCCCGGTAGCACAGGGCCTCCGGGCCGACGTCCGTGCCGAGTCCGAGGACCTCGCCGCCCTTGCCGGTGGCGGCGGCCCACTTGGCCGGGGCGAACTGGTCCTTGAGCGTCTCCGCTCCGTACTTCCGGAGGTCCTCGAACCGCTCGGCCTGCTGCTGAGTGACGGAGGCGATCCGGCCGACCTCGATGCCCTGCACGTCGGCGAGGCCGCCCCCGCCGGCGAGCCGGGTCTGGAGGGACTTCCAGTAGTCGGCCTCGTCCTCGGTGTCCGTCTGCTTGATCGTGACGCCCGGGTGCAGCTTCTCGTACTCGGCGTACAGCCCGGCCTCCTTGTACCCGAACGAGCCGAACAGGTCCACGGTGATGGTGACCTCGCCCCCGGCGCCGTCCGCGGACGCGCCGTCCGTCGAACTTCCGCAGGCGGCGAGCAGTGCCCCGGTGAGCACGACCGCCCCCAGGCGGGCGGCGGTTCTCCTGGCGGCTCGGGCGATGGGCATGGGAAGCCTCCTTGGCTCCGGAACGAGCGAGAACGCTTGAGAGCGCTCTCACGGCTGCGGGGGGAGCGTGCCCGTGAAGGTGGCGGTCCGTCAAGGCTTGAAGGCGTATCGGACAGGGGGTGCGCCCAACTCCCCTCTGTGTTCAATCCATTGACACGGCCGTTTCGCGGGTTCTACGTTTCCGGCGACCTGAGAGCGCTCTCACCCTCCTCCCCGCACACCCCCCACCCACCCCGACGACATGAGGTGCTCCTTCATGCCAGCCCCCCGCAGCAGGCCGGCCGCCGTAATGGTCCTGGTCTCCGCCCTCACCGCCCTGGGAATCGGCCCCGCCGCCGGCCCCGCGGCGGCCGCCACCGTCCCGGTGGGCGCCGGAAGTTACTCCGACACCCGCCCCGCAGGCACCTCGGGACCCACCACCAACACCGGCACCCCGGTCACCCCCAAGGTCACCCCCGCCGCCCAGGGCAAGCCGGTCCCCACCAACGACTGGTGGTCCTCCCTCGCCTTCCAGCGGTACGGGGACAACCCGTACTCCACCCCCATGTACGGCCACCCGCTCACCTACCAGGCCGTCGCCGGCGGCCTGGAGATCGGCTACCCGACCAGCCCCGCGATCGTCGGCGACGGCCGCCAGTACGAGTTCGCCCACAAGCGCGACCTCACCCTCGGCCTCACCGGCCTCAACTCGCCCGACACCAAGGCCGACGCCTGGTCCGACTGGACCGTCACCCCCTCCTGGTCCGACGGCGCCCGCACCCTGCGCACCACCATCGGCCACGGCCTGCCCTTCGTGTACGCCAAGGGCACCGGCGCCGACGCACGGATCACCACCGCCGAGGCGCCCACCGTCTTCGCCGACCAGGGCAACGTCCTCGGCATCACCGTCGCGGGCCACCACTACGCCCTCTTCGCGCCCACCGGCACCGACTGGACCGTCTCCGGCTCGACCGTCACCGCGGGCCTCGTCGGCAAGGACTACTTCTCCGTCGCCGTCCTGCCCTCCACCGACGCCCTCGCGACCTACCGGAAGTACGCGTACAGCTTCGTCACCGGGTCCACGGTGGACTGGAGCTACGACGCGGGGACCGTCCGGGCCACGTACAGCCTCACCACCGAGGCGAAGGAGGGCACCGAACGCGGCACCCTCCAGGCGCTCTACCGCCACCAGTGGCTGCACACCACCGACCCGCTCACCCCTTACACGTACGTGTCGCCGCGCGGCACCATGAAGGTCCGCGAGTCCGCCGCCTTCACGACCTCCCAGCGGGCCGCCGCCACCCTGCCCGGCCTCCCCGGCGCCGGTGTGGACCCGGCCCGGCTGCGCGGCTACCTCAACGAGGTCGCGAACTCCGCCGACCCCTTCTCCGGTGCCGTCGACACGTACTGGACCGGCAAGGCCCTGGGCAAGCTCGCCCAACTCGTCCCGCTCGCCGACCAGATCGGCGAGGGCGCGATCCGCGACAAGCTCCTCGGGCTCATCAAGGGCCGCCTCCAGGACTGGTTCACGGCGGGCGGTGCCAACGAGTTCTCGTACGACCAGGCCTGGAAGACCCTCACCGGCTACCCGGCCTCCTACGGCAGCGACACCGAGCTCAACGACCACCACTTCCACTACGGCTACTACGTCTACGCCGCCGCGATCGTCGCCCAGTACGACCCCGCCTGGGCCGCCGACTCGGCCTGGGGCGCCATGGTCAAGACCCTGGTCCGCGACACCGCCAACCCCAGCCGCACCGACGGCGCCTTCCCCTTCCTGCGCGGCTTCGACGTCTACGCCGGACACAGCTGGGCCAGCGGCCACCAGGGCTTCGCCGCGGGCAACAACCAGGAGTCCTCCTCCGAGTCGACCAACCTCAGCGCCGCCCTCGTCCTCTGGGGCTCGGCCACCGGCGACAACCGGCTCCGCGACCTCGGCACCTACCTCCTGACCACCGAAGGTGAGGCCATCGCCCAGTACTGGTTCGACGCCGACCAGCAGGTCTTCCCCGCCTCCTTCCAGCACGACACCGCCGGCATGGTGTGGGGCAGCGGCGCCGCCTACGCCACCTGGTGGACCGCGAACCCGGAGGAGATCCACGGAATCAACGTCCTTCCGGTGACCGGAGGTTCGCTCCAGCTCGCCGGACGCAAGGACGCCGTCCGGCGCAACATCGCCGAGATGGAACGCGAGAACGGCGGACCCGCCGTCGAATGGCGCGACATCCTCTGGGAGTTCCAGTCCCTCGCCGACCCGGGTGCCGCCAAGACCAAGTGGGACGCGGGCAACGCCGGTTACACGCCGGAGGCGGGGGAGTCGAAGGCCCACACCTACCACTGGCTGACGGCGCTCGACACCCTCGGCGCGCCCGACGCCACGGTCACCGGCTCGATCCCCACCTCCGCCGTCTTCCTGAAGGGCACCACCCGCACGTACGCGGCCCACAACCACGGCACGACCGCCCGCACGGTGACGTTCTCCGACGGCAAGTCCCTCACGGTCCCGGCCCGTTCCACGGCGACCGGAACCGGCACCGGCGGTACCGACCCCGACCCCCAGCCCTCCACCGGCAACACCTTCCAGCTCCGCACGGGAGGCACCCTGACCACCGCCACCGGAGCCACGGCCGGCAGCGACACGATCGCCTCGGCGCAGGGCGCCAACCACGACGGCACCCCGAACCGGCCCCTCGTCTACGAGGTCAGGAACGTCAACGGCACGCTCAGGAGCGGCGGTTCGACCGCCTTCCGCCTCCAGGTGGACGCCGGCACCGCGGTCGGCCTCGGCCAGCAGGCCCGGATCAGCTACGACCTCACCGGCGACGGCACCTTCGACCGGAAGGAGACCTACCAGTACTTCGCGACCGACCCGGTCACCGGCTGGGAGGAGTACAGCCAGGCACGCGGCCTGAAGTCCGCCACCGGCACGCTCGGCGACCTGCGCGGCGGCACGGTCCGCCTGGAGGTCTGGAGCGCGATCGGGAACGGCGACTCGCGGCTCCAGACGGGCACGGACCGCTCCGTCCTCGTCATCCCGTACGACTGACCCTCCGACGGGAAGGCGGCGGGCCCGCTCGGACCCGCCGCCTTCCCGTACGAGCTCAGGCGGAGGCGCGCCGGACCAGCGAGGTCGGCGTGATCACGGAGTCCGGGACCTCGGGCCCGGTCCCGTCGAGCAGCCGCATGAGCAGCTTCACCATCAGCCGGCCCATCCCCTCGATGTCCTGGTGAACGGTGGTGAGCGGGGGAGTGGTCCTCTCGACGACCGAGGCCATGTCGTCGAAGCCGACGACCGCCACGTCCTCCGGCACCCGCACACCGCGCTCCCGCAGGGTCCGCAAGGCCCCCGACGCCATCAGGTCGTTGGCGACGAACACGCCGTCGACGTCCGGCCGCCGGTCGAGCAGCTCCGCCATCGCGCGGGCCCCGCTCTCCTCCGTGAAGTCGCCCCGGCAGAGGAGCGCCGGATCGGCGTCGAGGAGGACGTCCCGATAGCCGTGGATCCGGTCGATCGCCGACGTCTGGTCGGCCGGTCCGGAGATGTGCGCGATGCGCTGCCGCCCGAGACCCACCAGGTGCCGCACCGCCTCCCGCGCGCCCCCACGGTTGTCGCAGTCGACGAACGGCACGGCCGGATCGGTCCCCGGGGCGGGCCGCCCGCCGAGGACCACCGGAATCCGGGCCCGCTCGATCACGGCCGGCAGCGCGTCGTCGCTGTGCAGGGAGAACGCCAGCGCGCCGTCGACGTGCCCGCCGCCGAGATACCGCGAGATCCGCTCGTGGTCCCCGGGACCCTCCACCCACAGGAGTACCAACTGGGCGTCATGGGCGGTCAGTTCCCGGCTGATCCCGCGCACCTGCTGCTCGAAGAACGGATCCGAGAAGATCCGGAACTCGGGCTCCGCGATGACGACGGCCACGGCGCCGTTGCGCCGGGTGACCAGCGTGCGGGCCGCGTGATTCGGCACGTAACCGAGCTCGTCGACGGCCTTGAGCACCTTCTCCACCAGCGGAGCGCGTACGCCCGCGCCCCCGTTGACGACCCGGGAGGCCGTCGCGCGGGACACCCCGGCGCGCGCGGCAACGCCTTCCAGCGTGGGGCGGGACCCCGTGGTCTGCTCGGACAAGGCGTACGCTCCTCGGCTGGTCGGCTGGTCGGCTGGTCGGCTGGTCGGCTGGTCGGGTGGTGGGGACGTCGTGGTGTGCGTGTCCGATGGGTGGTGTGCGGTCCTGCGCGGACCAGGATATCCGGAGCCCGCACGCGTTGAGAGCGCTCCCAAGAGACTGCCGTCATCGCCCGACGCTGCCCGGAAGCCGCACCCGGACCGGGCCGAAGGCCCGGTCACGGAGGCGGTGTCAGTGGGGCGTGCGACGATCCAGGACATGATCGTCTCGCTGGATGCCCTCCTGCCCACCGCCGGTACGCACGTGTCGACCACCTACGCCGACTGGGTCGCCGCCCACGACCCGGGCGCGGTCGAGGCCGCGCGTGCGCTGGTGGGGGACATGGGCACCGAGCTCAACCGGTCCTGGACCAAGCCCGGTGCGTTCGTCGACACGATGGCGTGGCGGGCGCGGCAGCTGCCGCCCGCGCATCTGCCGTGGTTCTGGGACACCGTGGGGCACCGGCTGATCGGTTACGGAAGCAGGCCGGGCGGCCGGGCCTACGCCGCGGCGCGGGCGGCCGAGGTCCAGCACGGGCTGCCCGTCGATCCCGCGTACCGCCTGGCCAACGGGCTGTTGTTCGCCAAGGGCGGGGCCATGCCCGCCAAGGAGTTCGGCGCACACCAGCGGTTCCTCGCCGAGACCCTGGAGCCGGCGGCCGCGCACACCGCCCTGGAGGCGTTCCTCACCGCCTGGGCCGCCTCGCCCGCCGACCTGCCCGCGGATCTCGTGCGCCGGGTACGGGCCTCCGCCAAGAAGGCCGGGCTCGGGGACGCGGAGGTCGCCCGGCTCCTGGGCGCGATCCTGTCGGGCACCCGCGAGAAGGTGGTGCCGGACGCCCTGCTGACCGCGGCCGAGACGGTCCTGACGGCCCATCCGCCGACGGACGCGATCGCCGCGGGTCTCGTCGAGGTCTTCCCCACCGGGGTCACCGACGGCGGCCCCTGGCTGCGGATGCTCATCGGCTGCGGCGCGACGGCGGCCATGGAGGCCGGCCGCGTCGTGCCGGAGGGCGGGGTGCACCACTGGCTCGGAAACTTCGTCCGCATGTACCAGTACGCCCTGCAGTCCGGCGGCGGAGTCGCACGGCAGCCGCTGCCGGCGGAACTGCTGGATCTGATCGGCCGGTTGGGGCCCCGCCTGCGCTCCGAGGCCGCCCCCGTCACCCTGCACGTCACCCGCCACCACTACCAGGGCTTCGACGCGGACGTCCTCGACGCCTGCCTGGCGGCCGGGGCCACCGTCACCGACCCGGGCGCGGACGTCCGGATGCGCTTCTGGGGCGAGAAGTCCAAGCGCGACCTCGCCGCGCTCGCCGCCGACCCCGTGTTCGGCCCCCGCCTGGAGGGGACCGTGCACACGAACCTGCTGCCGAACTGGCACCGGTCGCGCGGACGGCAGCCCGGCTCCGCGGTGACGCTGCTCCCGGGCAACGAGGGCATCGCCCAGGAGGTGGCCGGACGGGTCGGCAAGCTCGTCGACACCGTCGGGGGCGGCGGCATGGCCGGCGCCGAGGAATCCGTGGCCGAGCTGGAGACCCTCCTCGACCGGCCGACCGTGACGGCACTCGGCGGGATCGCCGACGCCCTCGGTGCGACGAGCGCCGCGGGTGCGCTGCGCCGTTCGCTCACGGCCGGGCTCCCGGAGGAACTGGCCTGGCCGGCCCTGGAGTCCGTGTACGTCGAGTTCGAAGCCGAAGCCGAAGCCGATGCCGCCGACGGTGTGGGAGCCCTGCCCGGCGTCGCCGGAGTGACCTGCACCTGGCCCGTGCTCACCGTGTTCGGGGCCGACCGGGCCGTCGCGGTCGACCCGGACGGGGTGCGGGCCTCCTGCCGGTTCACGGTGCCCGACGACGCCACGATGTACGCCGTCCACTACGTCGGCGGCTCCTTCCTCGTGAGCTGGTCGGTGAAGCCCGATCCGTACTTCTGCGACACCGCCTGCTGGGCGGACCGGCCCGAGGAGCCGTTCACGCCCGACGAGCAGGGCGGACTCGTGCCGTACGGCGGGAAGCTGGACGGGGCCTACGGCTTCCAGTTCGAGACCGCCGACGGGGGCGGGCGCCACGGCGGCCTCCACGCCCTGCGGCCGGGCGGCAGGGAAGGCATCGACAGCAACGAACTGCAGCTCGGAGACGGCTCCCGTGTCTGGACCAACGGCGTGTACCGCAGGCGCGCCTGGGAGGCGGTGGACCCGGTCACCGGAGAGCCGACGGGCGGCGTCGAGGTGCCCGACTTCCCCGGCCGCCCCGCGAGCGCCGACCCGGGCACGGAGCCGTCCGAGGCGGGCATGGCCCTGGCCGCGGAGTCCCTGCAGCTGGCGCCGCTGCCCGCCGGCCTGACCGGCTCCCCGCTCGGCAGCAGGGACGGTCTCGTCGGGACCCGGATCCTGTTCCGTACCCCGCACCGCGACCCCGCGGCCGACCACTACCTGCTCCAGAGCATCGACGGGCGCACGGCCCGGTTCGACATCGACCGGCAGGGACAGAAGCCCTGGGCCCTGTGGGCGCCGCCCGAGGGCGCCGTGGAGGACGTGGTCCTCGCCGAGGCCGAGACACGGACGGGCGTGCGCGCGTACACCACCGACGGCGTCCTGCTGTGGGAGCTGGACGGCCACCACTCGCCCCGGAGCCCCCGGGTGAGTCCGTCCCGGCGCGTCACCCCCTCCCGCGGCGTCGCCCTTCCCCCGGCCTTCTGGTACCTGCTCCGGACGCGGGACGCGGCCGGGTCCAGGGCGCTGCGCACCGTCAGCCAGGAGACGGCGGAAGCGCTCCTCAAGGCCGCATCCGAGGACGCGGCCACCGCCGAACGCGCGGACGCCTGTGAGGACGCGGACGCCTGTGAGGAAACGGCCGCCTGCGACGCCACGGCGGCCCTCCGGGCGGCCGTGGCGCGGGAGCTGCCGGAGGTCACCGATCCCGTCCTCGTCGAGGCCCTCGTCGCCGTGGGGATGCGGGCCGCCCGTGTGGAGGAGCGGCGGCGCGCCCTGCACCGGCGCGTCACCCTGCTCGCCGAGGCGCCGCCCGTGCGGCTGCGCCGGTCCGCGCCGGACACCGAGCTCGTTCCCGCGCTCTTCGGCCTCGTCGAGAGCGGCGAGCCCGACCAGTGGCGGCGCACCCCCGACGTCGCCCACCCCGCGACGCTCACCGCGGTCGCGGCCGACGGCGCCTGCCTGGACGGGGCGATCGTCGAGGAGGTGCGGCGGCTCTCGCCGCCCGCCCCGCCGCACGACTGGTCACAGCTCCTCGGCGCGATCGACGCCGTCGCCTGGCGGGCGGCGGTGGCACCGACACCGGACCAGGACCGGGCCGCTCTCCTCGCGCTCCTGGACACCTGGGCCGAGCAGCCGTTCGCCCGCGCGGGCAGCCGCTGGTGGGCCGGGCGGACGTCCGGCCCCGGCCTCGTGGACTTCATGCGCGCGGGCGGCACGGCGATCGCGTCCGCCGGCGTACGGGACGGCGGCGCCGACCAGTGGTTCGTGGCGCCCGTCGCCCAGAACCCGCACGCCGACCCGGTGCCGGGCGTGGCCACCGAGACGCGGCACGTGCGCGTGGAGCGGGACGACGCCCGGCGGCTGCGGGCCCTCGTGGCCGCCGTCGACGCCCACGGGCCGGTCCCGGTCCCGGAGTCGGCGGCCGCCCGCTTCGCCGAACTGACGGGCGTACGACGGTCCGTGGCCCGGCTCGTCGTCGCCGGGCTCGTCGGCCGGGACGACCGGGAGGAGCACCGGGCCCTGGTGCGCAAGGCCCCGTACAGGGCGACCCCGCTGACGGCGGAGTCGTACGAACAACTCCGCGACCGGCTGGGCGGCGAGGGCCGCAGGGCCGTCCTGGCCGCCGCGCTGCCCGACGACCCGGCCGAGCTGTGGGGGCAGGGCGGGGTCGAGGCGGCCGTGGAGCGGATGGCCGCGGTGTGGCGGGAGCTCCTCGGGACGGAGACCGCCGTCGACGAGGACACGGCCGACGCCCTGGAGGCCGACCTCGGCCTCGGCGAGGTCTGGGCCCGGCGCCTCGCCGGAGGCTACGACGCCGCCGAGGACGAGACCGTGCCCGCGGCCGGCTGGGAGCTGACGGCGACCCGGCAGGGCACCGGGGTGGAGGTCCGGGCCGTACCGATGGCCGGGCCCGAACTGCCCTACCGCACCCCGGTGGGCCTCAACCTGACGGACATCGCGAGCGCCCTCGTGTGGGCGTGGACGGACCGGCCCGTCGGCGATCCGGCCCTGTCCGGCGCGCCCGCCCTGTACGAGCGGCTGCGCGCCGAGCTGGACCGCCCCGAGCTGCTGCTCGAACTCTCCGAGAGCCGCGTCCGCGACACTCCGGAGCGCATCGCCCAGCGGTTCGGGCCCCGGCGGCTGCCAGTGGCCCGACGCCCGGAGAACGAGGCCGAGCCGGAGACCGCGTACGACTGGGGACCGCTGGTGGTGTGCGCCCCGCACGGCACCGCCTTCCTGCGCCCCGCCGCCGTCACCGACCCCGGCACGTGGCAGGAGGTGCGCGAGGTCACCGACCTCGCCGAGGACCTGGACCGGGTGGCACCGCTGCTCGCGGGCGGCGGGCTTGAGCGGATGATGCGCCGCGCCCTGTCCGGAGCCGTACCGGCCGGGGCGTACGAGGCCGATCCGCGCCGTTCCTGCCCGGAGCTCGTCACCGAGGTGGCGGGGAAGCTCGGCGCGGGCGAGGGCGCGGCGGCCCTGTACCTCCAGCTGGCGACCCTCGCCGCGCCCACCGACCGGAACGTACGCCGGTGGAACGGCTGGTCGACCAAGCGGCACACGGAGGTCCGGGCGGAACTCCTCGCCACCGGCGCGGTCCTGGAGGCCAAGCGGGCACGGGCCGGCCGGACGCTGTTCGTGCCCGGTGACTGGAAGGAGCTCAAGGCCCCGCACCTGCCGCTGGAGACCGCGAAGCTGAAGACCCATGTCGTGCGGCCGATGTGGGACAAGTGGATCCGTTCCCCGTTCGTGCGGATCCTGCCGACGGCCCCCCTCCACGAGATGTTCGAGGAGGCCTGGGAGCGGACGGGGAGCTGAGGAACGGGTAGTCCCGCAGGTCCCTGGACTGTTCGGGTGGGTGCCCCTCTTCCGGCGAAAGACGACGACGCCCCGTCCACCTCTCGGTGGGCGGGGCGTCGTCGTGGAGACGTTCGCCGGTCAGCCGGCGGCGGGAGCCCCGAGTCGGGCCTCCGGGTCGGCGGCCGCCGTCCGGGCCGCCAGCGCCTTCTGCGCGAGGACGCCGAAGACGATGCCGAACACCGCCCACAGCACCGCCTGGATGGCGAGCGAGGCGAGCCTGAACTCCCAGAGCAGCGCGGCCGGGAAGCCCGCCGCGACGGCGTCGTCGTTGTCCGGCAGGACCGCGAAGGCGACGGCCGTCACGACGACGAACCCGGCGCCGGCCGCCAGGGTCGCGTTCCAGTTCCCCAGACGCGGCGCGAGTCGGCGCCCGGCGATCACGGCCGCGATCCCGAGGAGGACGCTGAGCAGGATCATCAGGAAGAACAGGGTGGTGCGCTTCCCGATGGTGTCCGGATTGCCGACGGCCGGAGGGGTCGCCGGGTACTTCAGGAACGGCACCAGATAGACGGTGGTGAACGCGGCGGCGGCGGTGAGCGCCGCCGTCGCCCGCGGGCTGAACCGGCCGACGCGGCCCAGCACGAACGAGAACGCGAGCGAGGCGATGCCGCCGAGCGCCACCCCGTACACGAGGACGCCGGTGGCGAGGCCGAAGGTCGACTGGACGGAGCGGCTGACGACCTCCTCTTCCTCGGCGGGTTCGGCGGTCGCGGCCGCGTCCTCGCCGTGGTGGTGGGCGTGGGCCTCGTGCGCGGCCTGGGCCTCCTCCACGGCGATCGCGCCGTTCACGGGCGGCTCACCCACGGCGTAGGCCACGGCGAAGGCGAAGAGCCCGGCGATCAGGCCCGCGAGCATGCCGCGGACCAGGAGGGATCTGACAGTCGAGGCGTGCATGGTGCGGTCGCCTCTCAGTGGCACGGGAAGCCGAGCAGGTGGCGACCGTCGTGCACCCACTCGTGCACGTCGGTGCCCGCGATCAGGGAGGTGGCGCCCTGCTCGGCACCGACGAAGTACAGCGCGATCAGCGCGAGGAGCCCGACGAAGAAGGCCCAGGGCAGTACGGCGCGCACGGGCAGCGGAGCCGGAACGGCGACGGAAGGGGTGGAAACGGCAGCGGAGACGACGGCCTCGGCCATGATGGAACCTCCTGTGGGAACTCGCGTCCCAGACGGTGGTGCAGGACGACGGTCCACGGGTCTGACTCACCGTGACGTCTCCCTCGGGGACGCCTCGGCTTACAGTGGCGCGACCGTGCCGGATTCTCACCGGACTTCCGTCTCGCCGTCGTCACGCTGTTCAAATGTCGCCTGACGGTACCGCGCACGGGGACCGTCGCCAAGGGCGTGAGGCGCGCATCACCTTCGTACGCCCCCGGTAGAGTCCCGCCCGCCCCTCGTTCGCCCCCGGTAGAGTCCCGCCCGCCCCTCGTTCGCCCTCCGCCCGCCGCGAAGGAACCTGATGACACTCCGGTTGACGCTGATCTCGCCCGCGACGAACGAGGCGCTGCGCGAGGTCCGGTTCGACGACGACGGTCCACTCGACGCGGCGGGCATCGCCCGCGCGGAGGCCCTCGCGTCCGCCGTCGACCCGTCCCCGCGCGCGTACTCCTCGCCGTCCCCGCGCTGCCGCCGCACGGCGGAGGCCCTGGGCCTTCCGGCGGAGTCCGTGGACGCGCTCGCGGGGTGCGCCATGGGCCGGTGGCGCGGACAGAGCCTGGCGGCCGTCGCGGCCGCCGAGGAGGCCGCGGTGACCGCCTGGCTGTCCGATCCGACGGCCGCTCCGCACGGCGGGGAGTCGCTGCGCGACCTGCGCGGCCGGGTCGGTGCCTGGCTCGACGGCCTCCGGGAAGGCTCCGGACGCGTGACCGCCGTCGTCGAACCCGACGTGGTCCGCGCCGCGATGGTCCACGCCCTCGCGGCCCCGGACTCCACGGCCTGGCGGCTGGACGTCCGCCCGCTGACCGCCGTATACCTCAGCGGCCGCGCGGGCCGCTGGAACCTGCGCGCGGGCGAGCCGCTCGGGCCACAGCAGTAGGAGGGGTACCGCACAGCGGTCCCCCCTCCTCGCCACACCCGTGGATCAGGCGGCCGGTCGCTTCCACTCCCGCAGCAGCAGATAGCCGAGGTACGCGCCTCCGACGGCCATCGTGTACAGGCCGACCGGCAGGTTGTCGAAGAGCGGCAACTGCTGGGCGGTGAGGTCGGCGAGGACCAGGAGCAGCGCGCCGAGCAGCGTCGACATGACCAGGTGCGGGCCGCCGCTGCGGGTGACCCGCTTGGCGATCTGCGGCGCCGTCAGGGAGATGAAGGCGATCGGTCCCGCGACGCTGACGGCCCCGGCGGACAGGACGATCGACAGCGTGACCGCCGCCGTCGCCGTACGGGCAGGGCGGGCGCCCAGGCCGGTCGACAGGTCGTCGCCCATCTCGCCGATGCTCAGGGGCCGCGCGAGGAGCGCCGCGAGCGGCAGGCAGACGAGCAGCACCACCCAGATCGTCGTCGCGTCGTCCCAGGAGCGGGCGGCGAGGCTGCCGTTGATGTACGCGGTCAGCGCGCTGGCCTTGTCCCGCTCGACGGCGTACACGACGTACTGGGTGAGGGCCGTCGACATCGCGGCCACGCCGATGCCGGCCACGACCAGGCGTCCCGGGTTGCGGAAGCCGGTCCCGGTCGACAGGTAGACGACCGCCATGGCGATCACGGCGCCGAGCAACGCGCCGACGGGCACCGGCACGACGTCCGGGAAGAACAGCGCGGCGGCCGCCGCGCCCGCCCCGGATCCCGCGCCGAGACCGATCACGTCGGGACTGCCCAGGGGGTTGCGGGTGACGGACTGGAAGAGGGCCCCGGAGAGCCCGAAGGCCGCGCCGGTGGCGATGGCGACGACGAGCCGCGGGCCGCGCAGCCGGTTCAGCACGAAGGCGTTCTTGCCGGTGGCTTCGCCCATGAGTGCCGACGGAAGGTCGGCCGGGTCGATGCCGAGCCGGCCAAGGGAGAGGGTCGCCACGGCCGCCCCGAGGAGCAGCAGGAACGTCACCACGGCGGCGATCACGGTGGGGCGTCGTACAGGGATCGCGACCCAGGGCCCGATCCGCAGCAGGCTCCGGCCCGACGGCCGCCCGGGCCGCTGCGCCGTGACGGCGGGGGCGTTCGGGGTGTTGTCGGTCCGCTCGGCGGTCTTCATGCCGCTCCCCTCATGCGTCGGACGGCGAAGAGCAGCGCGGGCGCGCCGACGAAGGCGGTGACGACGCCGACCATCAACTCCTGCGGGCGGAGCAGTACGCGGCCGACGACGTCGGCGAACAGCAGCAGCGTGGGGCCCGCGAGCGAGGTGAAGAGGATCTGCAGCCGGAAGTCGGCGCCCACGAGCGCCCGGACGAGGTGCGGGACGGCGAGCCCGACGAAGGCGATGGGGCCGACGGCGGCCGTCGCGGCGGCGCTGAGCAGCGTCGCCGCGAGGAGCCCGGCGCCCTTCACGCGCGCGGGGCTGATGCCGAGGGAGGCGGCCTTGTCGTCGCCCATCGCCATGGCGTTGAGACCGGGCGCGAGGAGCACCGCGAGGACGAAGCCGACGGCGGCGAACGGCAGGACCGCCCAGAAGGCGTCGAAGCCGCGCCCGCCGAGCGCCCCGACGACCCAGTAGCGGTACGTGTCGAAGACCTGCGGCCGGGACAGCGCGACGGCCTGGATGAACGCGGCGAGGACGGCGGAGAGCACCGCTCCGGCGAGGACCAGGCGGACCGGCCCGCTGCCGCCGCCGGCCGTGCCGATCAGGTGGACGATCACACCGGTCGCCAGGGCGCCGGCGAGGGCCCACCAGATGTTCTCCCGCTGCCCGGAGGCGCCGAGGAACGCGGTGGCGGCGACGATCGCGGCGGACGCGCCCGCGTTGATGCCGAGAAGCCCCGGCTCGGCGAGCGGGTTACGGGTGATGCCCTGCATCAGCGTGCCCGCGACGCCGAGGCAGAGCCCGGCGAGCAGGCCGAGTGCGGTGCGCGGGTAGCGGCTCTCGACGACGGTGCGGACGTAGCCGTCGCCGTCACCGGTGAGGACCCGCAGGACATCGGACGCGGACGTCGGCTTGCTGCCGAACATGACGCTGGCGAGGACCGCGAGGGCGAGCAGGATCAGGCACAGGGCGGCGGCTGCGAAGTGCCGGGCAGGGCCCCGCCGTACGACGGCGGGGCCCTGGCCGATCCGGGAGAGAGTGGTCACGCTCGGGACCCGCTGCTACTTCCCGGCCTTGGCGACGGCCTTGTCGATCATCGGGAGGTAGCGCTCGATGCTGTACGGCACCGTCAGCGGGTTGATCATCGACGAGGCGGTGACGAAGGGCTGGTCGTTGCTGTAGACGAGCGCGCCCTTCTTGACCGCGGGGATGGCGGCGTACAGCGGCTGCGCCTCGATCTCCTTGCGGGACTTGTCGTCCATGTAGAAGGTGAAGGCGATGTCGCTCTTGGAGAGCTTGTTGGCGTTCTCCAGGCCGATGAGGGCGGAGTCGGTGCCCTCGGTCTCCTTGAAGGTGTTCACGATCGGGTCGACCTTGAGGCCCAGCTTGGAGACCATCGCGACGCGCTGCTCCTCGGGCTTGAAGACGCCGAGGGTGCCGGGGCCGGTGTTGTAGATGTACGAGAACGTGACGTTCTTGTAGTTCGGGCGCGTGGCGGCGGCGTCGGCGAGCTGCTTGTCGATCTTGGAGGTGAGCTCCTTGGCCTTCTCCGGCTGGCCGAGCGCCTTGGCGACGATCTCGATCTGCTGGTCCCAGTCGGTGCTCCACGCCTGGTCGGGGTAGGCGACGGTCGGCGCGATGTCCTTGAGGAGGTCGTACTGCTTCTGCGTGATGCCCGACCAGGGGGCGAGGATGACGTCGGGCTCCAGCTCGGTGATGGCCTCGATGTCGAGCTCCTCGCCGCCGTCGAACTGCTTGGGCAGCGTGGCGCCGGACTTCGTCACCGCGTCGTGGATCCAGGGCAGGTAGCCGGTCTTGTCGCTGCCCCACGGGTAGCTCTCGATGCCGACGGGGACGTTGCCGAGGGCGATGGCGGTCTCGGCGGAGCCCTGGCCGAGGGTGATGACGCGCTTCGGCTTCTCCTTGATGACGGCCTCACCGAGGGCGCTCTTGATGGTGACGGGGAACGCGCCCGCCGGAGCCTTGGCCGCCGAGTCCTTCGTCTCGTCCTTCTTGTCGTCCGAGCCGCACCCGGTCACCATGAGGCCGAGCGAGACCGCGGCGGCACCCGCCACGAGGACGCGGCGGCGGAAGGGGGTGAACACTGCAGGCATGGCGGATCCTTGTCTCCGGGCAGAGGTGTGCTGACGCCCCGCTCGACGCCTCTCCAGGCATGGGGATGCCGAGGCAGCGGCCAGTGCGCGGCGCTTGTTAGGTGAGCCTAACCTATCTGCCCCTGGTCCAGTGCGCCAGGCCCCTGCCGAGCGCCCGCGGGGGCGACCACGTCACCGAGCCCCCCACATGAACCGCCGTCAGCCCGTGGCCTCCCACGCCGTCGTCAGCCCGTCCAGCCACGCCGGCGGCAGCTCGGCGGCGTCCCACTCCTCGTGCAGGTCCGCCGGTGCGGTCGCGAGCCGTTCCAGGACGGCGACGCTGGTGGGGGAGTGGATGAGGGAGTACCGGCCGTGGATCGCGATCGCGCTGCCCGGCCCGTACTCGGCGTACAGCCGCTCCAGGCGCGCCCGGTGGACCGAGGTGAACTCCGTCAGCCGCCCCGCGTACCCCGCCCGCTGACGCGAGCTCATCGTGCCGAGCAGGGCCCGCAGCACCTGCTCGGTGACCTCCGGGTCGAGGTCCGAGACATCCGCGAAGGAGAGGTACAGCGGAGTGACCGCCACCTTGGTCCGCTCCAGCTCCGTCCGCCCCACGGGAGGCCGGTCGTCCGGAGAGGCGGCCGACGGATCCGCCGCGACGGCGTGCCTCAGCGCCCGCTCGGAGACCGCGCCCAACTCGTCGGTGACGGCCCGCACCCCGTCGAGCCACCCGGCGGCATACGCCTCGCCCTTCCCCTCGGGCGCGCTCCGCTCCGCCCCGCCGATCTCCTCGTACGCGAGGGCCAGCGCGCCCGCCTCGACGAACCCGATCAGCTCCTCGGCGTCGCCGGACCAGACCCCCGCCCTGGCGAGCAGCTGGAGGAGCGTCCTCTTCGCGTTGAGGACGCTGGCCTCGTCCAGCTGCTGCCGTCCTTCTCCGGCGGTGCTCACAGGGTCCTCCTCGTCGTAGGGACGGCGCGTGCGGGTCTCCGCGGAACGCTGCATTCGAGCCTACGCAACACCCGTCGCCGCCAGCGGGCGGCCGGGCCCTTCGAGGTGCCGATGACCGGCCGATCGCCTGCCTCGGCGTCAGGAACGTGTGCGGTCCCGGTACACGCGCAAGCGCGACACCTCGTACGACATCTCCGTCGCCTCCGGGTCGGGCGCCGGGTGGTACCGGCCCGCGCACACCGAGAGGTTGACGATGAGGTGGGCCCGCCAGGAACGCCCCACCCCGCGGCGGTCGTCGAAGACACGCGATCCGTTGACCCACCACACCACGGAGCGCGCCCCGAACGAGACCCGGAGGTCCACCCACGCCCCCGGCTGGACCGCCGGGTCCCGGAAGTAGAGGTACCGGCCCCGCACCCGGTTCGACAGCTCCAGGAGGTCCGGGTTGTCGGGGTGGTACTCGAAGACGTCGATCTCCTGGCCGCCGTCGAGCCAGGTCCAGATCGCCGGCCAGGCGCCCGTCTCCACGGGCAGGCGCACCCGGGCCTCCAGGACGTCGCCCGCCCGCACCAGGAACCCCTCCGTGCTCCCCTCCGTCGTCAGCAGCCCGGCGTCCCAGAGTCCGTCGGCCCTGCGGGTGGCCCGGAAGGTCCCCGACCGGCTGTACGAGGGGTCCTCCACCAGGTGGTCGAGCTTGTTGTCGCCCTGGTTCGTCGGGCCGCCGTCGGGATAGGCCCACGAGTGGCCCGCGACCCACTGCTCGGCGGAGGAGAAGTCGGCGTCGAGGACGAGGTTCTCGGGCGTCGTCGCCGGATCGCGCCCGCCGGAACCCTTGCCGCCCCGCCGGAGCCGGTCGAAGAAGTCGGACATCACGGCACCACTCCCTTCGCGGGGGCCTCCATCGGCCCGCGGGCGATCCGCCCCACTTTGCACCGAGCGGCCCGGGGTTGGGGGCACTTGGCGAGAACTCGTCATTCCGCACCCATCGTGCGGGCGGGGCACGTCAGGGGAGCTGGTCGTTCCACCGGTAACGGTCCGGCAGGACGTGGACGGTCATGGAGGTCTCCCGCGTTCCCCAGTCCATGTCCGTCTCGGCGATCACCCAGGCCATCGCCTGGTACGCGCTCGGACGCGTGGTCTTCCGGGGACAGGCGTCGAGCGGCGTGACGGCGGACCGGCCGGCGGGGACCGTCAGGCGCACGCCGGTGCCCCAGGGCGCGGGACAGGGCGTCACGACACGGCTCCGCACCCAGGACAGGCGCGCGCGTACGGTCACGGCGCGACTGCCCGGGTTGTCGATCCGCACGGCGAACCTGAGGCTGTCGCCGTCGTCGAGGATCTGGCTGCAGGCGCTCCAGGCGGCGTGCTCCACGGCCCGCACCTTGCCGCAGCGGTAGTCGCCCGTCATGGGTCCCGGGGCCGCCGTCCCGGTCACCGCGGGCGGCCCCACCGGCCCTCCCGGGGCCGCCGCGGGTCCCTCCGGCGCCTTCGCGCCCGCCGCCGCGACCGGCGCCCCGCCGCCGGTCGGCGAGGTGGGCAGGTGGGCGGCGGCCCAGGTCGCGACGACCGCCGCCAGCGCGACGGCGCCCATGAGCGCCCGGCGCCCGGGGGTACTCCGCCCCCGCGCGGGCGGCTGGTCGCGCACGTCGTGCCGGTGGGTGAGTGAAGCCGCCGGGGCCGACACCGATACGGGCTCCGCCGTCGAGGCATCCGCCCCGGGACCGGACGGCACAACGGGCGCCGGCTGCCGGGGGGACACGACCTCCGTCGGGTCGATCGGCCGGGACTGCCGCGCGGCCACCTCCGTCGGGTCGATCGGCCGGGACTGCCGCGCGGCCACCTCCGTCGGGTCGATCGGCCGGGACTGCCGCGGGGTCACGTCCGTCGGTTCGGCCGGCCGGGGCTGCCCGGCAGGTGCCTCCGGCGGGTCGGTGTGCGACCCGGCTCCCGCGCCCGGCGGCTCCGCGAGCGCCTTCGTCCCCCGTACCGCGGCCCTGCGCCTACGGGCCTCCGTCCGGGCCTCGTCCAGCAGCCGCGCCCACCGCTCCGCCTCCTCGGCCCCGACCCCGAAGAGCTCGGCGAGCGCCGCAAGCACCTCCGCGTCCGGTAACGCGGTCGCCTCCGGGTCCTTGTAGCGGTTGAAGCTGGAATCGCTCAGGCCCCGCATGGTCCGCCCGGCGAAACGGGACTTGAGCCGCGCCTCGATCCGCTCCTGCGCCAGACAGCCCGACCGCGTCCACGCCGCACCGATCCGGCGGGCGAGCTCCGCGCGGGCCGCGCCGCCCCCCGTCGCGCCGAACGCCTCACCCATCGTCATCCCTCCGCCGTCCCACGACCGACCGAAACCGCAGGTCAGAGAAGTGAGCCGGTCGCGGGACCGGGATGAAACGACGCCGGGTGAGCCGACCCGGCGAAGGTACTGCCGCCACCGCCCCGCCCCCGGGAGTCTGATTCCGCCGGGCCGATCGAAGGCCCGCGTTCCCACCGTCTGACAGGAGAAGAACGATCATGCTTCGTTCCAGGACACGCGCCCTCGCCCTCGCCTCCACCGTCCTCGCCCTCGCCCTGGCCGCGCCGGCCGGCACCGCCGCCCACGCCGCGCCCACCGCACCTCAGGCCCGGGCCGCGGGCGGCAAGGTGACGCTCGTCTTCGACAAGAACCCGAAGAACCCCACGTACTCCAAGCTCACCGCCTACCTCGGCAAGCGCGTGCTCGGACAGTGGCGCGCGGGCTCGGGCACCACCACCAACCCCTGCCAGGTCGGCAAGGGCAGGAGCGGCGGATGGCTGCCGAACGGCACGTACGCCATCCCCTTCCGCACCAAGACCCACAACGGCAAGGCCATCAAGGGGTACGCGATCCGGCTCGCCGACAAGAAGTGCAAGGGCGGCAAGGGCGCCAACCGGGACGAGCTCTTCATCCACAGCCGCATGACCGTGAACGGCGCGTCGCAGTGGCGCGGCGACCGCGACTACAAGTCCCTCGGCTGCGTGAAGCTGCGCCCGGACCGCATCAAGGCCCTGTTCAGGACCCTCGACACGTACGGCGAGGCCAAGACCCTCAAGGTCGTCGCCTGACCTGACCCGCCGTCGCACCCCGTGTCCCGAGCCGCCGCTCGGGACACGGGCGTCACGCCTGCGTGATCGTCCACGCACCGACGAGCGAGGCCACATGAGCACGCGTGCTCAGCCGCCACGCCGTGCCGATGTCCGTCGGGGCTCGTTGATCACGCCATGAACCACGTGACCACCGGCCGACGCGCCCGTCTGCTCGCCTCGACCGTCGCCGTCCTGCTGCTCGGAGTCGTGGGTGCGCCGAGCACGTACGCCGGCGACGACGCGCAGGACTGTCCGGCCGCGGAGATCTTCGCGACCGACAACACCGCGATCATCACGGACCCCGACGACCCCCGGCTGAACACCCGACTCACCCGATTCGGCCACGAGGTACGGCGGATCATCCGCGCCCACGGCGCACGGCCCGGCGACTCGGAGCTGCTGAACGGCGTCTTCTGGTCCGAGGAGCTGAAGCAGGCGACGTACGAGCGGTCCCGCGAGTTCGACGTCGAGAGGGTCGGCCGCGACGGGCTCCACCACATCGCCGGTGTCATCGCCAAGCAGTACCACCAGGAGGCGGTCCTCACCTTCCGCTGCCTGCCGTGCACGGCGCCGGAGACCGACGCGGTCGAGATCGAGGTGCCCGGCGTCCGGGTCGACAGCCTGCGCGAGGCACTCGTCGCGGACCCGGAGGCCCGCGACAAGCTCGGCGGCGGGTCCGTCACCCTCGACGGCCGGCTCGTCCTCGTCGCCCCCGTCGAGGACCTGCCCCTGGCCCGCAGGTTCACCACCTCCCTCGGCGCCGACTGGGACCGGGCGGAAGTGCGCTACGGGGACCGGGAGTTCGTGACGGGGGGCGTGTGACGGCACGCCCCGCCAGGTAGGCACGACCGGCCGAGTACGGAGGCGGGCCGGCTCTCCGGCCGGCGATGCGATTCCGGTCATTTCCCGGCCGGAATCCGGCGCCCCGCCTTGTCTCGGCCCGGTTCGATCACGTAGCGTCGTCCGTCATGAACACCGGACCGGCTATACGCCATGCACAGACGGGCGATCCGGTGGACGACTGATCGCCGCGCGGGTGCGGTACAGGCACCCCGACGGTTCGGCACGAGGACCCCCCCAGTGCGAGAGCACTTCGAGTCCCCTTCCACGTGTCGAATCACAAGCGAGGTCATCCACATGGCAGTCACGTTCAACCACACCATCATC
This sequence comes from Streptomyces sp. NPDC055815, assembly GCF_053616475.1. NCBI lineage: Bacteria > Bacillati > Actinomycetota > Actinomycetes > Kitasatosporales > Streptomycetaceae > Streptomyces > Streptomyces sp. NPDC055815. The sequence continues at coordinate 91,956 of NZ_JBSHDU010000015.1, forward strand.
GCTTCCAAGAACCGCGACGAGTCCGCGCGCTTCTTCCGCGAGTTGCTGGAAGTCCCCGAGGCGCCGTCCTGGGGTCCCTTCCTCAACATCCAGCTCTCCGACGGGGTCCTGCTCCAGTTCGCGGAACCCCCGGTGGACATCCAGATGCAGCACTACGCCTTCCTGGTCGACGACGAGCTCTTCGACCGGGCGTACCAGCGCCTCTGTGAGCGAGACATCGAGCACTGGGCCGATCCGCAGATGAAGCGCCCGGGCGAGACCAACACGGACCACGGCGGCCGTGGGGTCTATTTCAAGGACCCCTCCGGGCACGCGATCGAGCTGATCACCCAGCCGTACCTGTAGGACGGAACCGTGGGTATGCCTCCGACGACGTCGGAGGCACACCCACGGGCCGGCCATCACCCCGCCTCAGGCGAGGAACTCCCCGTCGCGGGCCACCACCACACCGCCGTGGACGACCATGTCACGGCGCGGCATGTCGACGACGACCTGCGGCAGGCACTCGCCGCGCACCAGGACGAAGTCGGCCGGGGCGCCGGGCCGGAAGTCGGCGTGGGCGAGACCCATGACGTCCGCGCCGCCGTGGGTCGCGACCCGGTAGCACTCGTTGAGCTCGTCGTCGAGGCGTACGTCCGTCACCCACCCCAGGATGTGCGCGCGGTGCAGCATGTCCGCGTCGCCGAACGGGCTCCAGGAGTCGCGCACACCGTCCGAGCCGAGCCCGACCCGTACGCCGTGCTCGCGCAGCCGGGCGATCGGCAGCACCAGGGAGTCGGACGGCGCGACCGTCGTGAGCGCGATGTCCTGCTCGCCCAAGTCGCTTGCGATGGAACCGAGTTCACTGTCCGTCAGGCCCGGCAGGCAGAAGACGTGGCTGACGGTGACCTTGCCGGCGAGGGACAGGGCGCGGGTGCGCTCGACGATGCCGCGCATCGCCCGCATGCCCTTCTCGCCGCGGTCGTGCAGGTGGATGTCCACGCCGACGCCGTGCCGGTCAGCGATGCCGAACACGACGTCGAGCTGCTCGTCGAGGGCCTGGTCGAAGCCGATCGGGTCGATGCCGCCGATCATGTCGATCAGACCCTCCCGCGCCGCCTTCTCCAGGAGCGCCGCCGTGCCCGGGGTGCGGATGACGCCGTGCTGGGGGAAGGCCACGATCTGGACGTCCAGGGCGTGGCGCAGCCGCTCGCGGGCCTCCGCGACGCCCTCGACCCCGGCCAGGCCGTAGGCGGGGGCCACGTCGGCGTGGGCCCGCATGCCGCGGGTGCCACGGGCGACGGCGTGGCTCATCAGGCCGTAGGCGCGCTCGCCGACCGGCCGGCGCTGGGCGCGGAACAGCTCCACGTCCTGCGCGACGTAGTCCGCGATGGCGGAGGCCGGCCGCCGGCTCACCCAGGAGCCGCCCCAGGTGGTCTTGTCGGGGTGGATGTGCGCGTCGACGAGGGACGGGAGCGCGATGCGGCCGCCTCCGTCGACGACCTTCGCACCGTGCGGCGCGGGTCCGTCCGAGATCCGGCCGTCGACGACCACGAGATCCGTGGGCTTCGCGGCGCCGAACGGGCGCACGTCGCGGAACACCACCGTCCTGGAACGGTGGCCGGCCCGGTCGGCCGTCGCCGCCTGCGCCCGGCCGGCGGTCGCCGCCTGGGCGGGGGCCGCGGTGGCGGCCGCCGTGGCCGTGGCGCCGGCGAGTGCCGCGGCACCGGCGAGCATCGTGCGGCGGGAGACGGCGCCTGGGGTGGACGGGGACGACTGCATGGGGGCTCCTTCGGTGGGGTGGGGGTGGTCGTGCGTGCGACGGGGCGGGGAGGGGCGGGGCTAGGCAGGGCGCGCCCGCGCCGGGGTGGTCAGACGGGGATGCCCGCACGCACCACGCCGACCGGCTGCTTCAGGAGCGTCACGTCGTTCAGCGGGTCGCCGGCCACCAGGATCGCGTCGCCCGCGAAGCCGCGGGCGAGGCGGCCCACCGTGCGCTCCACGCCGAGCAGCCGCGCCGCGCCCGTCGTCGCGGTGCGGATCGCGTCGAGCGCCGGCAGGCCGGCCGCGCGCATCAGCTCCACCTCGCGGCCGATCGGCCGCACGGTGCCGCCGGACGAGTCGGTGCCCGCGGCGAGCGGGACGCCGAGTTCGTGCGCGGCGAGGACGGCCCGCTGCAGGACCGGCAGGTAGGTGCGGCCGCGTTCGGCGAGGACCGGGTTCGTGGACTCGACGAGGCCCGCGATGGCCGTGAGCGTCGGGGTGAAGTACGTACCCCTGCGGCGCATCTCGACCAGCGTGCGCTCGCCGACGAACGCGCCGTGCTCCAGCGAGCGGATGCCGGCCGTGACGGCGTCGTGGCAGCCCCGCTCGCTGTAGCTGTGGCAGAGCACGCCCTTCCCGCGCCTCCGGGCGGCGCTGACGACCTCGGCGAGCTGCTCGTACGAGTACACCTGGGCCAGCGGATCCTGTTCCGGCAGCCCGGCGCGCTCGTTGACGCGGGTCTTGATGACGTCGGCGCCGCGGGAGAGGTTCACCTCGACGACGCGCCGCAGCGCCTCGGCCGATCGCACCCCCTCCTTGAGGCGCGCGAGCGGCGTGAGGTCCGGGTCGGCGAGGACGGTGTCGCCGAGGTCCGGGGTGACGAACACGCCGGCGGCCGTCAGGCGGGGTGCGAGATCCGGGCTGTGCCGGGCGAGTTCGCGGACGGCGATGTCCTGGTAGAAGGTGGTCGATCCGCTGCGCGCGCTGGTCGCGCCCTTGCGCACGGCGTCGCGCGCCTCGGCGGCGGTGCTGAGGTGGATGTGCGCGTCCACGAGACCGGGCAGCACCCAGTGGCCGTCCGCGTCGAGGGCGGTGATGCCCTGCGGCACGGTGACGGTGCCCTCGCGGCCCGCCGCGCGCACGGTTCCGCGCTCGATCACCACGACGGCGTTCTCGGTGACCTCGCCGGTGGCGGGGTCCAGGAGGGTGCCTCCCCCGATCACCAGATCGCCCCCGCCCGGAGTCCGGTCGCCGCGGGCCGTGCCGGCCGTCGAGGACGCCGCGGCCGCCGCCGTCCCGGACGCGGCCACCGTGCCGGCGAGCGCGGCCGCACCGGCGAGGACGCCACGGCGGGTCAGTGAGCGGGAGGGCGGCGGGGTGGCTTCGAGGCACATGGAAGCTCCTGGGGGAGGGGGCCAACCGACCCCCGTTTTGTATACCAAGTGGCGAGGCGTGGACAAGGGTGGAGATCGGTAACCTGGCGAGAGCTGGAAAGATTCCGTGCCTCCCCTGTTCTCTGGTCGTCAGTTTGGTATACGAATATCTCGGAACGGTTCCTCCGGACCGTCCCGGCCCCGGGATATTCGCGTGCGCCGCCCTCCGCCCCGGTGGTGGAATCGCCGCATGCGACGAGCGCCATCCATGACCGTCGACCGCGGGCAGTTCGCCGACGCGGTCACCCCCTGGGAGGAAGAGGCCTGGCGGGCCGACGCCCTCGGCTGGTCGGAGCGCGAGCTCGCCCGGCACGGCCTGGAGGAGACCGGGCCCCGCGAGGTCCGGGTGCGGCCCTGGTCGATCCTCGTGCGCCTCCGGGTCGGCGCCGGAGAGCGCGAGGCCGTGTGGTTCAAGGCGAGCGCCCCCGACGCCGCCTTCGAGGCCGCCCTCGGCGGCGCGCTCGCCGCCTGGGTGCCCGAGCACGTCGTGACGCCGTTCGCGGTCGACGCCGCCCGGGGCTGGTCGCTGCTGCCCGACGGCGGCCCCCTCTTCCGGAACGTCCTCGACGCCGGCGGCGCCGGGCCGGAGTCCTGGGCCGAGGCGCTCGGCCAGTACGCGCGGATGCAGCGGGCCCTGACCCCGTACACGGACCGGATGACCGCCCTCGGCGTGCCCGGCGGCCGCACCGCCCAGCTGCCGGACATCTTCGACGGCCTCGTCGAGGGCAACGCCACCCTGACCCAGGACGACCGCCGCGCGCTCCGGGAGCAGCGCCCCCGCCTCCTCGACTGGTGCGCCGAGCTCGACGCGTACGGGATCCCGGACTCGCTCGACCACTGCGACCTGCACGACGCCCAGCTCCTCGCCCCCGCCGCCGGCCGCTTCACCTTCTTCGACTGGGGCGACGCCAATGTCGCCCACCCGTTCGCGAGCCTGCTCGTCCCCGCCCGCGCCGTCCGCGAGCGCCACGGGCCCGAACACGTACACCCGCTGCGCGACGCCTATCTGGAGCCCTGGACCGACCTGGGGCCCTCCCTCCCGGAGCTGCGCCGCGCCGCGGCGCTCGCCACCCGGCTCGCCGCGCTCGGCCGGGCGGTCTCCTGGTTCCGTCTCTTCCCCGGGACGCCCGGCGAGGGCTGCGCCGAGGCGAGCGCCCACTGGGTGAACGAACTCTTCGCCGCATCCACGGTGTTCTGAGCGGGGGCCCCGGACGGGGTGACGCGATGCGCGGGACTCGGCCGTCGTTCCGTCGAGTTCGGCCGCGCCTGTGGTACTGCCTTACGGAGACATCGTGTTGTCTGTCCCGTAATGCCGTGAAAGGTGCCGCCTGTGTTGCCGGAAGACCAGAGGCCGGAGGACCCGAGGCCTGAGGGCCGTCGAGCGGGCGCCGAACGGGCCGGCGGGGAGGGGCCGCCGGTGACGGCGGACCTGTCCGGCCGCCCCGAGCACCCTCACCGCGCCCGCACCGACCGCATCGTGTTCGGTGTCACCGCCGTCCTCACCGTGGCCTTCGTCGTCTGGGGCGCCACGGCCACCGACAGCCTGGAGGACGCCTCCAGCACCCTGCTCGACGGGCTGATCCGCAACGGCGGCTGGGCGTTCATGCTCGCCGCGTCCGGCTTCGTCGTCTTCGCGCTCTGGCTCGCCGTCAGCCGCTACGGCCGGATCACCCTCGGCCAGGAGAACGAGCCCCCCGAGTTCCGTACCGTCTCCTGGATCGCCATGATGTTCAGCGCCGGCATGGGCATCGGCCTGATGTTCTACGGCGTGAGCGAACCCCTCGCCCACTACGGGACCCCGCCGCCCGGCACCCATCCCGTCGACTCGGCCGAGCGGATGCAGACCGCCATGGCCACCACGCTCTTCCACTGGACGCTCCACCCGTGGGCGATCTACGCCGTCGTCGGACTCGCCATCGCGTACTCGACGTTCCGCCGCCGGCGCCGCCAGACCATCAGCGCCGTCTTCGTCCCGCTGATGGGCGAGCGGCGGGCGTACGGAGGACCCGGCCGCTTCATCGACATCCTGGCGATCTTCGCCACCCTCTTCGGCTCCGCCGCCTCCCTGGGCCTCGGCGCGCTCCAGATCGGCAGCGGCTTCGAGGAGCTCGGCTGGATGGAGAAGACCGGCACCGGCCTGCTCGTCGCCATCATCGCCGTCCTCACCGTGGCCTTCGTCCTGTCCGCCGTCTCCGGGGTGGAGAAGGGCATCCAGTGGCTCTCCAACACCAACATGGTGCTGGCCGCGGTGCTCGCCGTCTTCGTCTTCGTGGCAGGACCCACCATCATCGTCCTCGACCTCCTGCCCACCTCCCTCGCCGCCTACGTCGGCGACCTGCCGCAGCTGGCCGGCCGCACCGAGGCGACCAGCGGCGGCAGGATCCACGACTGGCTCGGCAGTTGGACGGTCTTCTACTGGGCGTGGTGGATCTCCTGGACGCCCTTCGTCGGCATGTTCATCGCCCGCATCAGCCGGGGCCGGACCATCCGGCAGTTCGTCGGCGGAGTCATCCTGGTCCCCAGCACCGTCAGCCTCGTCTGGTTCGCCGTCTTCGGCGGCACGGCGATGAAGCTCCGCGAGCAGGGCGCGCTGGCGGGGGAGACCACGCCCGAGGGGCAACTCTTCGGCGTCCTGCAGGAGTTCCCGGCCGCCGGAGCCATGAGCCTGCTCGTGATGGTCCTCGTCGGCATCTTCTTCGTCTCGGGCGCGGACGCCGCCTCGATCGTCATGGGCACGCTCTCGCAGCGCGGCGCCTTCGAGCCGACCCGTCCCGTGGTGGTGTTCTGGGGTGTGCTGACCGGCGCGGTCGCCGCGATCATGCTGCTCATCGGTGACGGGCAGGGCGACGCGCTCGCCGGTCTGCAGAACCTCACGATCCTGGTGGCGGCGCCGTTCGTGCTCGTGATGATCGGGATGTGCGTGGCGCTCATGCGGGACCTGCGCGAGGACCCGCTCATCGTCCGGGGCCAGAGGGGGGAGGAGGCCGTCGAACTCGCCGTGATCGCGGGCCACGAGAAGTACGACGGGGACTTCGAGCTGAGGATCGGACCCGGCTCGTCGGACACCGGTTCCTGACGACGTACTCGCCCTCCCGACGGCGTGCTCGCCCTCACCGACGACGTGCTCGCCTCCCGACGGCGTCACTCGTCGCTGGTGTGGCGGGAGCGGATCCACAGGGGCAGTGCGAACCAGCACACCAGGTACCAGGCGAGCACGCCGGCGACCAGCCAGGGCACGTACGCGTTGTGCGTGACCACCCGCAGGACGAGGAAGAGGGCCGACGTCAGGGTCGCCAGGAGCAGGATCAGACCGGCGAAGGTCAGGCGTGAGGCCCAGGTGACCGCCCGGGGTTTGACCCGGCGGCCCGCCACGATCCGGTGGAGGGAGACGGGGCCGATGAGCGCGCCCGTCGCCAGCGATCCGAGGACGATCGTGACGATGTAGGTCGTCTTGTCGGCCTGCTGGAGTCCCTGGAAGTGCGGGGTGAACGCCACCGTGAGGAGGAAGCCGAGAAGGATCTGCACGCCGGTCTGCGCGACCCGGATCTCCTGGATGAGCTCCTGCCAGCGCCGGTCGGCCCGCTCCTCCTCGGTCTCGTCCCGGCCGTGGCGCACTCCGCCCCGAGCCCCCTCCGGTGGCTTCCGGCCCTCCTCCATGAAGGTCTCCTTCCCGGGGAGCCCGTGGATCAGGCGCGGCCCGCGGCCTTCTGGCTGCGGCGGGACAGCGAGTCGACGACCACGGCGGCCAGCAGGACCGCTCCGGTGATCATGAACTGGACGGCGTTGCTGACGCCCATGATGTTCATGCCCGACTGGATGGAGCCGATCACCAGCGCGCCGAGCAGGGCGGACCAGACCGAACCCCGGCCGCCGAACAGGCTCGTGCCGCCGATGACGGCCGCGGCGATGACGTTCATCAGCAGGTTGCCGCCGCCGGAGGTCTGGCTCGCGGACTGGATCTGCCCGGCCAGGAAGATGCCGCCGACCGCCGCCATGAGCCCGGAGATCGAGAAGACGCTCATCCGGACGAACGGCACGCTGATGCCGGCGCGGCGGGCACCCTCGATGTTGCCGCCGACGGCGAAGATCCGCCGCCCGTACGTCGTACGGCGCAGCACGAAGTCCAGGACCACCAGCACGATCAGGAAGATGAGGAGGGCGAGCGGCAGCCCCTGGTACTGGTTGAGGATGTACGCCGCGACGAACGCGATCGCCGCGATGACGACCGTACGGAGCACGATCTCGGCGACCGGGCGGAACGGCACCCGGGCGGCCTGGCGGCGTTTCGCGTCCAGGAGCGAGGACGCGAGGAAGAGCCCGACCCCCACGGCCGCGGTCACATAGGCCGTGGCGGGGCTGTGGAAGATCGTCGAGTAGAGCTCGGAGACGATGCTCTCGCTCGGGATGTTGACCGTGCCGCTGGTGCCCAGGACCTGGAGCATCAGACCGTTCCAGAAGAGGTTGCCCGCGAGGGTGACCACGAACGCCGGCACACCGACCTTCGCGAAGAAGAAGCCGTGGATGAGTCCGACGGCCGCTCCGCCCGCGAGCGCGACGAGCAGCGCCAGCCATTCGTTCATGCCGTTCAGGACGTTGAGCACGGCGAAGATGGCGGCGCACAGGCCGCTGACGGAGCCGACGGAGAGGTCGATCTCGCCGAGCAGCAGGACGAAGACGATACCGACGGCGATCATGCCGGTGCCGACGATCTGCTGGCTGAGGTCGGAGAGGTTCTGGGCCGAGAGGAACGTGCTGTCGAGGCTGCCGAAGACCGTCCAGATGATGATCACGGCGACGACGACGGGCAGCGATCCCAGCTCTCCGCTGCGCAACTTGCGGCGGAACTCCCCGAGATACCCCTTCAGACCCTCCTCGCGGACGAGCAGCCGGGTGTCCACCGCGGGCATGGCCTCGGGTGCCGGTTCCTGGGTGGCACCGTCGCCGGGGGCGCGGTCCCGTTTCATCGCCCCTCCTCCTCGCGCTTGCGGGCCTGGCGGCGGGTGACGGCGCTGTCGGTGGCCCCGGTGATGGCGGAGATGATCTCCTCGGTGGTCGTGGCGCGCTTGTCGAAGAAGCCGTTGTTCCGGCCGAGGCGCATGACGGCGATCCGGTCGGCGACCGCCATCACGTCCACCATGTTGTGGCTGATGAGAATCGTGCCGAGCCCGTGCCCGCGGAGCCGCTCGACCAGGTCGAGGACCTCGGCGGTCTGCTCCACGCCCAGGGCCGCGGTGGGCTCGTCCAGGATGACGACCTTCGGGTCGCCGATCAGGGAGCGGGCGATTGCGACGGTCTGGCGCTGGCCGCCGGAGAGGGAGGCTACGGGGATCCGGACACTGGGGATCCGGATGGAGAGCGTGTTGAGCAGTTCGCGTGAGCGCTGCTCCATCCGGACCTCGTCCAGGACGCCGAAGCGTCGCAGTTCGCGGCCGAGGAAGAGGTTCCCGACCACGTCCAGGTTGTCGCACAGGGCGAGGTCCTGGTAGACGGTGGCGATGCCGAGGTTCTGGGCGTCGTGGGGCCGGTTGATGGACACCGCCCGGCCCTGCCACTCGATGGTGCCTTCGTCGGGCGGGTTCACCCCGGCGATCGACTTGACGGCGGTGGACTTGCCGGCGCCGTTGTCGCCGACGAGGGCGACGACCTCGCCGGCGTGGACCTCGAGGTCGAAGTCCTTCAACGCCTGGACCGCGCCGAACCGTTTGGAGATCCCCCGCAGGGTGAGCACGGGTGGCTCCGGCAACGGAACCGCCTCCTCCGCTCGCGCGAACCGATCCGCGGCTCTTGGCTGCCCGCGGCTATTCGAGACCGGCGTCCTTGCAGGCCGCCGCATAGGTCGGAGTGCAGATCTCCTGGACCGTGTAGAGCCCGTCCTTGACGACGGTGTCCTTGATGTTGTCCTTGTTCACCACGACCGGGTTGAGCAGCTGGGCCGCGACCTTGTGGTCGCTGCCGCTGGTGACGGTGGTGGGAACCAGGTCGGAACCGAGCTTCTTGCCCTCGGCCAGGTTGACGGCCATCGTGGCGGCGATGTCGGCCTCCGGCTTGTAGGGCTTCTCGACCGTGAAGGTCTGAGTGCCCACCAGGATCCGCTGGATCGCGTCGAGTTGGGCGTCCTGTCCGCTCAGGGGCACGTTCATGCCGGCCGCCTTGAGGGCGGTCGCGATACCGGCGGCCAGTCCGTCGTTGGCCGAGTAGACACCGACGATCTTGTCCTTGCCGAGGGAGCTGATGGCGCCGGACATCTGCTGGTTGGCGTTGTTCGGGTCCCAGTTGGGAGTGTCGTACTCCTTGCCGATCTTCACCTTGCCGTCCAGGACGGAGTGCGCTCCGGCCTTGAACTGGGCCGCGTTCGGGTCCGTGGGAGAACCGTTGTGCATCACGATCTCGCCGCTCTTGGCCTTGTCGCCGAGTGCGGCGAGGAGCGCCTTGCCCTGCAGCTCGCCGACCTTGTGGTTGTCGTACGAGACGTAGGCGTCGACGGGGCCCTGCGCGAGGCGGTCGTACGCGACGACCTTCACGCCCGCGTCATGGGCCTTCTGGACGGAGGACTGGATGGACTTGGCGTCCACGGCATCGAGGATGAGGACCTTGTCGCCCTTGGCGAGCGCGGTGTTGACCTGCTGCTGCTGGGTCGTGGCGCTCTCCGCGGCGTTGTAGTAGTCGATCTGCGCGTCGGGTGCCAGTTCCTTGATCTTCTGCTCGATGTAGGGCCGGTCGAACTTCTCGTACCGGGTGGTCTTGCTCTCCGGAAGCAGCAGCCCGATCTTGACGTCCCCCTGCTTCTCGCTCCCCGCGCCCAGGGCCGACGCGCTCGTCGCCACCACTCCCAGGGAGAGGGCCGCGGCTCCGGCCAGCGCGATCGCGCTCCGCAATGTACGGGTCATGGGAGGCTCCTTTCGTACGCCCCCTCTCCCTCACCTCGTGAGCGCGGGAACGAGGATGTACATATGGCCTATATATCGACATTAGCCGCAACCTGAGGACCGGCAAGCGGGTGGTCGGTCACTCCCTGTGACGTCGCGACGCCGTGGCGTACGGTCGGCGCATGTCGTCGGCATCCCGCCATGGAACACGAGGCTGGCCTGTCATCGCCCGAAGTGGGACGATTTGTACGAAGCGACAACGGGCCCGTGCCGGCGCTCAGGCTTCCGTCGAGGCCTCCGTCGAACCGAAGAAGGCGACATGCCTGCCATCACCGAAACCATCGACATCTCCCGCAAGCCCGCCGAGGTCTTCTCCTACGTGACCGATCCGACGCATCTGCCCGAGTGGCAGGAGAGCGCGGTCTCGGTGCGCAAGCTCGGCGACACCCCCCTCGCGGTCGGCTCCAAGGTCGCCGTCACACGGCGGCTCGGCAAGCGGGAGTTCACCACGACCATGCAGATCATCGAGTTGGAGCCGCCGAGGCACTGGCACGTGCACGGCATCGACGGCCCCGTACGCGGTGACGTCCAGGGCACCATCGAACCGCTGGACGACGGCGAGCGCTCCCGCCTGACGCTCTCCCTCGACTTCGAGGGGCACGGCATCGGCAAGGCCCTCGTCCCCCTCGTCGTCCGCCCGCACGTGAAGAAGGAGATGCCGAGAGACGAAATGACCCTCAAGGGCATCCTGGAGAGCGGCGTGACCGGCTGACGCGGGCCGGCGCACATCAGTCCGTGGAGACCGGCCGCTCGAAGAAGGTCTCCAGGGACACCGTCGCCTGCGTGCCGCTCACGCCCTCGATCGCGTACAACCGGCGCAGCACGTCCTGGAGTCGGACCGTGGTCGTGGTCCGCACCTTCACCAGGACCGAGGCGCTGCCGGCGATGACGTGCGCCTCCTGGATCTCGGGGATCGCGGCGAACGCCGCCGCCGAATCCCCGATCCAGGCGGACGAGTCGACCATGACGAACGCGAGCACGTCCTGCCCGAGCGCCGAGGGATCGACGTCCACCGTCGTACGGCGGATGACACCGCGCTCCCGCAGCTTCCGCACCCGCTCGTGCGCCGCACCGGCCGACAGACCGACCGCCTTGCCCAGCACCGTGTACGCCTGTGTCGCGTCGCGCTGGAGCTCGGCGAGCAGTGCCCGGTCGATGGTGTCCAGAGTCCCGTCCGTCGTTCCCATGCCGGAAACATACGTCAGTAGTGATTCCTCATCGCCGTGCGCACCTCGGTCAGCGTCTCGTCCGCCACGGCCCGGGCCCGCTCGTTGCCCTCGCGCAGGATCCCGCGGAGGTACGCGCGGTCGCGTGCGTACTCCGCACGGCGGGCCCGGATCGGCGCCAGGTACTCGTTGACCGACTCCGTCACCGTCCGCTTCAGCGCGGCGGCCCCGGCGGAGCCGATGCCGGCCGCGACCTCCTCGGGCGTACGGCCCTGACAGAGCGCGGCGAGCAGCAGGAGCGAGGCCACCTCGGGGCGGCCGACGGGGTCGTAGGAGATGTGACGCTCGGAGTCGGTCTTCGCGCCCTTGATCAGCCGGGCGGTCTCGTCGGCGCCGGCGGCCAGGGCGATGGCGTTGCCGCGGCTCTTGCTCATCTTGGTGCCGTCCGTGCCGAGCAGCAGCGGCGCCTCGGAGAGCAGGGCGTCGGGCTCGGGGAAGACGGGGGTGCCGTTCCCGTAACGGTCGTTGAACCGGCGGGCGACGGTCCGGGTGATCTCCAGGTGCGGCAGCTGGTCCTGGCCGACGGGCACGAGATTGGCCTTGCAGAAGAGGATGTCGGCGGCCTGGTGCACGGGATAGGTGAACATCAGGCCGCTGACGGCGGACTGCCGGGAGTGGGCGATCTCGTCCTTGACGGTGGGGTTGCGGTTCAGCTCGGCCACGGACACCAGGCTGAGGAAGGGCAGCAGCAGCTGGTTCAGGGCGGGCACGGCGCTGTGGGTGAAGACCGTGCTGCGCTCGGGGTCGACGCCGATGGCGAGGTGGTCCAGGACCAGCTCCTCGACGTGCTCGGTGAGATGGTCCGCCACGTCGCGGTCCGTCAGGACCTGGTAGTCCGCGATGATCACGAACAGTTCCACCCCGAGGTTCTGGAGCCGCACCCGGTTGTGCAGGGTGCCGAAGTAGTGCCCCAGGTGCAGCCGTCCGGTGGGACGGTCACCCGTCAGGACGCGGAAGCGCCCCGGGGCTTCGAGGATCTGCTGTTCGAGCACCGCGCTGCGCGTCCGCGCGGCAGCCGTCCCGAGCGCGTCGACGGATGAGGCGGTGGAGGCGGCGGTGGAGGCGGCGGTGGGGGCGAGGGTGGTCATGGGGTTCTCCTGGTCCGGGTCGGTGGTGCCGTCGGGACGACAGGACCCATGAGCCAGGAAACGCAAAAGGGCCGTTCGTCCGAACGGCCCGGTCGTGCGCGAGGGGTGGCCGCTCCTAGGAGGAGCGCCACCAGCTGAGGCACGACGACAGATGCATGGGGCCCAGCATAGCGCCCGATCGCACGGAGAGCCCAGAGGAAAACCCTGTGACCGAACACCACGATCCCTGCTACGTTTCCGGAGGCCGTGCGAGAGAACAAGGAGGTGGTACCCGTGAACGCAGTATCGACATGGGTGCTCCCCTCCGGGGTCACGGTCGGGCGATAGGTCGTCGTCCGGGAGCGCCGTTCTCCGAGCACTCCCGAAAGGCACGACCGTGCACTTCACTTCCGAACAGCGCCTCGACGACGGCGTCATCGAGCGCGCCTTCACCCTCGGCGAGATCCCCGGCATCCTGTGGACGCCCCCATCCGCCCCCGAACCGGCCCCGCTGATCCTGATCTGCCCCCCGCCGCTCGGACTGGACACGATGTACCCCCGGCTCGCGGGCCGGGCCCGGTACTACGCGACGGAGCACGGCTTCGCCGTGGCCACCATCGAGCTCCCCGGGAGCGGCGACCGGCCCCGCTGGGAGGCCGCCGAGCAGGCCCGCGCCGAGCTGCGCCGGACCATGGAGGCCGGCGAGCCCGTCGGCGAGGAGCTCGTCGACGCCCTCGTCCTCCCGCTCGTCGAGCGGTCGGTCCCCGAATGGCGGACCGCCCTGGACGCCCTCCTGGCGCTGCCCGGGATCGGCGGCCCGGTCGGGTACGAGGGGGGAATCATCTCCATCGGCGTCCGCCTCGCGGTGGTCGAGCCGCGCATCGCGGCCGCCGGCTTCTTCGCCGGGAGCCTCGTGCCCGCCGCCATCGTCGAGGACGCCCGCCGGGTCACCATCCCGCTGCACGTCCTGCTGCAGTGGGACGACGAAGGCAACGACCGGCAGGCGTCCCTGGACCTGTTCGACGCCTTCGGCTCCGAGGAGAAGACACTGCACGCCAACATGGGCGGGCACACCGGCGTCCCGCGGTTCGAACTCGAGGCCGGGGCCCGGTTCTTCGCCCGGCACCTGAAGTAGCACCGGACCCGCCGGACTGCCGCCGTCGAGGAGAGACCCCGTCCCTCCTCGACGGCGGCGGCCGTGTGCGTGCGGACCGGTTCCCCGGTCCGCGCCGCACGGGCCGCCTCCGCATCGGCGGTGTTCAGCTCACGGAACAGGTCGTCGAGGCGGTCAGTCCGTCGAGCCGGAGGACGGGGCCGCGTTCCGCCAGACCGTCAGATCGAGGGTCATGTAGGTGCTCGGCGAGTCCTCCGGGGAGAAGGCCTTGACGGTGACCAGTCCGAGGTGGCCGGTGCCCGTCGTGACGCAGACCTGGCGGCCCGGCGACAGCTTGTTCACGTAGATGTTCTGGGTGAACCGGGTCTCCGCGCGGCACGCTTCGAGCGAGCCCGTCTGGCCCGGGTCGAGCAGGACCAGGTTGCCGCCGCTGCTCTCGGCGTCGAGGTAGCCGCCGGTGTCGTAGGAGAGCTCGTAGCCGTTGTCCTCGCCGTCCTGGGGGCGCACATCCGTGTCCCCGAGGGTCAGGTGGTAGCCGGCGGTGAGGTTGATGTTCTTGTACGTGGCGGCCTGCGGGGCCGGTGCCGTCGACGGCTTCGGGGCGGTGCTCCCGGTCCCCGTGCCCCCGCTGCCCTGCGTGCCCGTCGATCCCTTCCCGTTGGGCTTCCCGCCGGCGTTCGACGACGTCTGCTCGTCCTTGTCCTTCAGGACGACGTAGGCGGTCGCGCCGCCCGCGACGGCGAAGGCGAGGACGGCGGCGACGGCGATGAGGAGACCGCGTCCGCCGCCCTTCTTCGGCTGCGGGGGCGGCTGCTGGGGGTGGTAGCCGGTGGGCGACGGCGGGCCGGACCAGGTCTGCTGCGGGTACGCGGGAGCGCCCGGCCCCTGCGTCGGGGCGTATCCGGAGGCGCCGGGGCCCTGGGTCGGGGCGTACGCGTAGCCGGGCGCCGGAGCGGCCGCGGCCGGGGGAGCGACCGGCGCGGCGGCCGGGACCGAGGGGGCGGCCGTGACCGTGTTCGGCGGCGGACCGTAGCCGGGCGGCGGGGTCGAGGGCGCGGACGGCGCCGTCGGCGCGTACCCCGCGGGTGCGGCCGGTGCCGCGGCCGGGGCGGCCGTCGGCGGCGGAGGCGTCTGCGGCGGCGCGGGCGCCGCCGCCCGGGCCGTGATCTCGGCGGAGACCGCGCCCGGCAGCCAGTCCTCGGGCCGGCGCAGCACCGTCGCCGCGTTCGCGGCCTGGCACAGCCGGATGATCTCGGCGAGCGTCGGCCGCGCCTCCGGGTCCTTCGCGAGGCAGCGCGTCACCAGCTCGGTGAGCCGCTCCGGAACGGCGCTCAGGTCCGGCTCCTCGTGCACGATCCGGTACAGCACCCCGTGCCCGGTCCCCTCGCCGAACGCCGGGACGCCCGTCGCCGCGTACGCCGCGACCTGACCGAGCGCGAACACGTCCGTGGCGGGCGTGACCTTGCGCCCCGCCGCCTGCTCGGGCGCCATGAACGACGGCGTCCCTATGGTGACTCCACTGCCCGTCAGGGAGGTCGCGTCGGCCGCGTGGGCGATGCCGAAGTCGATGACGCGGGGCCCGTCGGCCGCGAGCAGCACGTTGGACGGCTTCAGATCGCGGTGCACGATGCCCGCGCCGTGGATGACGTGCAGCGCCTCGGCCATACCGGCGACCAGCAGCAGCACCGTCTCCACCGGCAGCGCGCCGTGCGCCACCACCGCGTCCGCCAGCGAGGGCCCCGGCACGTACGCCGTGGCCAGCCAGGGCTGCGCGCCGTCGGGGTCCGCGTCGATGACGGGGGCGGTGAACAGACCCTGGACGCGCTGCGCGGAGCGCACCTCCTGGGCGAACCGGCGGCGGAACTCCGCGTCCTCGCCGAACTCGGGACGGATCAGCTTGATGGCCACCGGACGCCCGCCGGGCGTGTACGACAGGTACACCTTGCCCATGCCGCCCGCGCCCAGCCGGGCCGCGAGCCGATAACCGGCGACCGTCGTCGGGTCGTCCGCCGCCAAGGGCTGGAACACCTCGGAGCCACCCCGGTCCGCTTGCTGACCGCCCATGAACCCATGTCTCCCCACGCAGAACACTGTTTGCCGGAGGGCACCCTACCGGTGGGCGGAGCCCTTGGCCGTGTCCGTCGTGACCTCCGCACCCGTGAGCCCGGCGCGCTCCGCGAGCGCACCGCCCTGGAAGCGGCTCTCCGCCCCCAACTCCTCCAGGAGATCCGCGATGTGACGGCGGCAGGTGCGCAGCGACATCCCCATCCGACGGGCGATCACCTCGTCCTTGGCGCCCTCCGCGAGGAGCCCCACGAGCGCCCGCCGCAGACTGGGCCCGACCTCCTTGTACGCGGCCCCGCTGGTGCCCCGGAACGGCACCGCCCCCGACCAGTGCTGCTCGAACACCCGGCAGAGGTACGCCACCACGTCGGGGTCCCGCACCAGGACCGCGCCCTCGCCCGTACCGCCGTCGGCGCGCCGGGGCAGGAAGGCCACGGAACGGTCGAAGACCACGGCCCGGTCGGGCAGTTCGGCCGCGGTGCGGTACTCGGCGCCGGCCTCGGTGAGCCGCTCCACGTACCCCTGGGTGGAGAGGCTCGTCCGCGCCGAGTGCTGGTACAGCGTGCGCATCCGCACCCCGCGGCGGAGCATCGCCACGTCCCGCTCGACGGCGTCCCCGAGGCGGTGCGCCGCCCTGCCCCCGCCCGGCTGGATGCTGAACACCTCCTCCCGGCAGCGGGCCGACTCCTCGGTGAGCATCGCGGAGGCGGACGCCATGTCGGGCAGCACGTCGAAGCCCTCCCGGCGGCCCTGCTCGCGCCGCGCGGCGCGGTACTTCGGCATCAGGGAGTGCAGATCGTCGCGGAGGGCCTGGGCGTGCGCGGCGGCCCGCGCGAGCTCCGCCTCCAGCGGGGCGACCACTTCCGCCGCGGCCGCGTCCGGGCTCACCGGGATCAGCTCCTCGCTCCGTCCGGGCGCCGGGCGCAGCAGCCGGAGCCGCCGCAGGGTGCGGCAGGCCGCCTCGACCTCCTCCCGGCCGAGCCCGAGGCCCGGAAGCCCGTCCGGCGACCGGTGGGCGAGGCCGCCCTGCTCCAGTGCGTACGCGAAGACGGCGACGGCCCCGGCGTCCAGTCGCGGCATTCCGTCCACATCCACCCCAGTAGTCACGCATTTCCCCCGTGATGCGGCCCTGCTACTTCCGTGCCATGCAGGGTATTGCCAGGTCATGGCCCTGGACCAAGCGGGCTCGCCGGGATGAACTGGGGGTGTCCGGCCGAGGGAAACCCCATCAGGCCGACATACGGCGTGAACCCGCCAGACACGGAGCTTCCCGCCAGTCCTCTCCTCTCCCGAACCAGGAGCCGCACCATGTCCGTTGCCGTCCGCTGCCTCCTTCTCCTCGCCGTCCTGCTCGCCGGCGGAGCGACCGTCGCCACCGGGGACGGCGCACCGGAGACGACGCGGACGGTCGCCGCGGACCCCTTGGACACCAGCTGGGGCGACGAGTACGTGCGGCCGGAGCAGTAGGGATGTCGTCACGCACCGCGAACCCCTCCCCGTCCGGCCCCGGCCCCCGGCGCTCGCGCGCCGAAAGCCCCGCGGACCGGGCGCTGTTGCCCGACATCGTGCACGCCGTGATCGCCCGCAGCGCACAGCAGCCGTGGAGCGTCGAGCCCGGCGCGTTCTGGTGCCACGTCGTGCCCGGCGGCGCGGCCGTCGGGCGGGCCCAGGGCTGGAAGCTCCACCTCCCCGCCACCCCGCTCTCCGCACCCCTCGTCCTCGCCAGGGCCGCCGAGGTCCTCGTCGCCCACCGCGCCGCCTTCAAGTTCGCCGGGAGCCCGGCCAAGGTCGCCGCGCTGGTCTCCGGACGCTTCGCACGCGGCGGGGGCGGCAAGTTCCTGACCGTGTACCCGGCGGACGACGAGCAGTTCCGCCGGCTCGCCGAGGAACTCCACCGGGCCACCGAGGGACTTCCGGGCCCCGCCGTCCTCTCCGACCGCCGCTACCGCCCCGGCAGCCAGGTCTTCTACCGGTACGGCGTGTTCAAGGGCGTCCGCGAACTGACCGCCGACGGCACCTTCGCCGCGCGCCTCACCGACCCCGAGGGCCGACCGGTCGCCGACGAGCGCAACGCCTGGTTCAGCCCGCCGGCCTGGGCCGGCGACCCCTTCCCCGACCGTCCCGCCGCACCGGCGCGCAGCACCGCCACGGCCAAGCCCGTCCTCCTCGGCGACCGCTTCCTCGTACGGGGCGCGATCCAGCACTCCAACAAGGGCGGGGTCTTCCGCGCCGAGGACACCCGCACCGGCGCCCAGGCCGTCGTCAAGCAGGCGCGTCCCCACGTGGGCGCCGGTCCCGAAGGCCTCGACGTCCGGGACCTGTTGCGCCGCGAGGCCGCGCTGCTCGAACGGTTCGGCCGGGTGCGTCCCGACCGGGTCCCGAAGCTCGTCGAGGTGTTCGAACAGCAGGGCAGCGTGTTCCTGGCCACCGCATCGATCCCGGGCGCGACGCTCCGGCGCACCGTCGCCGAACGCCTCGCCCGGGACGGCAGCGCCTGCCCCGACGACCGTACGGCCGGCTCCCTGGTCCGGCAGCTCGTCGAACTCGTCGCCACGGCCCATGAACTCGGCGTCACCCTGCACGACTTCAACCCCAACAACGTCATGGTCACCCCGGAGGGCCGGCTCGTCCTCATCGACCTGGAGATGGCGGCCCCGCAGGGGGAGCGCTGGGTCCTCGGCGCCACCCCCGGCTACACCGCGCCGGAACTGCGCGCCGTCGACCAGGTGGCGCCCGCCCTGCCGCCGGACGCCGACCTGTACGCCCTCGGCGCCACCGTCCTGCACGCCCTGACCGGGGCGGATCCCGTCTTCGCGGAGGACCTCCCACGGGACGCGGCCCGGCCGGACGAACGGCGTCTGGCGGACCTCGTGCACCTCCTGGCCCGTGACGACGCGCGCGTACGGCGGTTCGCGCCGCTGATCCTGGGGCTGACGCGGGACGCACCCGAGGACCGGTGGACCCTGGACCGGGCCCGGGAGTTCCTCGACAGAGGCCGAGCCGCGGACACCCGTCGGTTCCCGGACGACGCGTGCAAGCAGCCGGACGCGTACAGCCACCCGGACGCGTACAGGCACCCGGACCCGGCCGCCACGCGCGCGCGTCTCCTGCACGACGGCCTCGCCCACCTGCTGGCCACGATGCGGCCGCACGACCCCGAACGGCTGTGGGCCTCGGACTCGTTCGGCGAGACCTGCGACCCGGTGGCCGTCCAGCACGGCTCGGCCGGCGGCGTCGCCGTGCTCGCCAGGGCCCTCGCGCACGGGGACGCGGCACTCGGCCTCCCGGCGTCCCTGACCCGTGACGCACTCGCCGAGGCTCTCCGTAGCGCCGCTCACTGGACCGCGGAGCGTCAGGAGACGCTGCCGAGCCCCGTCCCGGGGCTGCACTTCGGTCGCGCCGGCACGGCCTGGGCCCTGCTCGACGCCGCCCGGGCCCTGGACGACACCGCCCTCGCCGAGCGGGCACGCGCCCTGGCCCTCGGTCTGCCCGTCCGCGGCCCCCACCCCGACGTCTGCCACGGCGTGGCAGGCTCCGGACTGACACAGCTTCACTTCTGGCGCACCACCGGGGACCCGCGGTTCCTGGACCGCGCCGCCGAGGCCGCGGACGGACTGCTCGACGCGGCCCGGCGCACCCCCGAGGGCGTCTTCTGGCCGGTGCCGGAGGACTTCGGATCGGCGCTCGCCGGAGCCTGGCACTACGGCTTCGCGCACGGCGTGGCCGGCGTCGGCACCTACCTTCTGCTCGCGGCGGAGGCCACCGGCGACGAACGGTTCCTCGACGCGGCCACCGAGGCGGGCGCCGGCCTCGCCGCCGCGGCCCGCAGCGGACCGGCGGGTGCGCTGTGGCCCGTGGACCGGGCCCGCCACCTCTCCGACTCCCCGGAGCTCGCCCGGCACTGGTGCAGCGGCTCCTCCGGTGTCGGCACCTTCCTGGTCCGGCTCTGGTCGGCGACCGGCGCGTCCGACAAGCTCCTGCGCGACCTGGTGGACGGCGCGGCCCGCGCCGTGCGGGCGGGCAGCCGAACCGACTCGCCGGCCACCTGCCACGGGCTCGCGGGGAACGCCGAGTTCCTCCTCGACGCCGCCGTGCTGACGGGCGACGCGAGCCACCGCGCCGCCGCCGAGCTCCTGGTCGAGCACCTGGCCGCCCAGGCCGTACTGCGCGACGGCCGCCTCCTCGTACCCGACGAGAACCGCAGGACCGTCCTCGCCGAGTACGCCACCGGCCTCGCCGGCAGCCTCTCCCTGCTGCTGCGCCTGAGGTGCGGAGGCCCGCGGGCCTGGCTGCCGGAGGACGGGCCGGCCCGCCCCTGAGTGTCCGGCGGCCCCAGGCCGCCGGCGATCCACCGCAATATCCACCGTATGAGAAGGAGACCGTCATGACGGAGTACGACATCGATGCCCTGCAGGTCCTGCCGGAGGAGGTCCGCACGGAGGACGCCCGCGGCGAGGAGCACGCCGCCGCGCTGATCACCGCCTGCCGCTGGCTCACGAGCGGCTGCTGACCCGCACGCCCAGTGAAGGGGGCCGGCGTCCCGGCCGGCCCCCTTCCCGTGCGGCAGGACCCTAGACTCGAAGTGCGGGTCCGCCCCGCTGCCGGGCGCGGGGCGCCGCGTACGGCACGGAGGCGACCATGACCAGGCTGACGGGCAGGGCTCTGCGGGTGACGGTCTTCGTGGGCGAGACCGATCTGTGGCACCACAAGCCGCTGTACAGCCAGATCGTCGGCCGGGCACGCGAGGCCGGTCTCGCGGGGGCGAGCGTGTTCCGCGGCATCGAGGGCTTCGGAGCCTCCTCGCTGATCCACACCCAGCGGCTGCTCTCACTGAGCGAGGACCTCCCCGTGGCCGTGGTCGTCGTCGACACCGAGGAGAAGATCCGCGCGTTCCTGCCGCGGCTGGACGACATGGTCGGCGAGGGCCTGGTGATCCTCGACGACTGCGAGGTCATCCGCTACGTCGGCCGTTCGGGGTCCACCTGAGGCCCCTGGCTCTCCCGGGCCAGGAAGGCGGGCCGCACGGAGGTGTCCACCGGGTCGTAGTACCGGTGGAAGACCGGAGTCGTGGAGCCGGACACGGGCGGCACGATCCAGCTCCAGTCGGCGGGCACCGGCCTGCCGTGCCGGCCCTCCTGCGCGATGTGCCGCAGGAACCGCTCGGACTCGGTGTGGTGGTCCGCCATCGTCACCCCGGCCCGCTGGAAGGAGTGCAGCACCGCCACGTTGAGCTCGACGAGCGCCCGGTCCCGCCACAGCGTGCGCTCCGAGGAGCGGTCGAGACCCAGCCGGTCGGCGACCAGCGGGAGGAGGTCGTAGCGCTCGGCGTCGGCGAGGTTGCGGGCGCCTATCTCCGTCCCCATGTACCAGCCGTTGAACGGCGCCGCCGGATAGCGCACCCCGCCGATCTCCAGCGCCATGTCGCTGATCGCCGGCACCGCGTACCAGCGCAGCCCGAGCTCCGCGAACCACCCGTGGTCCGGGTGCCGGAGCGGCACCTCCATGACGCAGCCGTCCGGCAGCTCGTACCACTCGGGCCGCGCGCCCGGACGCTCCTCGACCATCAACGGCAGCACCTGGAAGGGCTCTTCGTCCCGCTTCCACCCGAGGTCACGGGCGCGGGCCGTCGGCGCCGCGGCGCGCGGGTCGCCGATCCAGCGGCCCTCGGGAGTGCGGTGCCCCGCGTAGCGGACCAGCTGGTCGTTGACGATCCGCGGCGCGGGGCGGCCCGGCCGGTCGGGGGCGAACACCGAGATCACCGGCCGGATCCGGCCGCCGTTCCCGGCGAGGCGCAGGTGCTCGAAGCAGTCCGCGGCGATGCCGTCGGCCGAGGTGACGTGCCGCAGGTCCCGCACCACGAGGCTGCGCCAGTAGAGCCGGCCGATGCAGCGGGCCGCGTTGCGCCAGGCGACCCGGGCGCCGAAGGACAGCTCGTCCGTGGTGTGTTCGTACGTCCCGGTCCGGTCGATCTCGGCCAGGACGTCGCGCACCCTGCGCTCCACGTCCCCGGCCCCGGGCTGCTCGTGATGGAACTGCCGGACGAAGTCCTCCGCCTCCCGGCGGTCCGTCACCGCCGGCGCGGGTGCGTGGGGTGGCGCGTCCCACCCGCCGGACGGGGGCGCGGACGTGAACGGACAAGTGCTGACAATGGCGGCCTTGCGGCGGCGACCCAGACTGAAGACCAAGGTGTTCCCTCCCGCCCTCATGACTACCGCACGCAACCGTACGGTTGTGGAGAGTAGGGGGAGTTCCGGATGGAAAGGGTGCCGGGCTGGTAAGGTGCCCGGCGCTCGCCCCCCTGGGGGTCCCGGGAAAGGTCTCAGGACCCGGTGCCGAGGGAACGACGGCGGGAGACATGACCGCGCCGGCCGGCCAGGAACACCAGGGCGGTCAGCACGACCGTTCCGCCGACGAGTCCGTCCCGCCGTCCGGCCGCGTCGACCTCTTCCGCCCGCTCCATCGGCAACTCGCCCCGGGCATCGCGCACGACGTCGAAGCGATCGCCGACCTTCGGAGCGTCGACACCGCGGTACACCAACTGCTCCGGCAGCACATGGCCGTCGGTGCGGCGCAGGGTGAGCCGATGGTTCTTGCCGCCGGTGGAGGCGGCACTGTCGGCGGTCACGACGACACTCTCCCGGACGCCGTACCGCTCGAGCGCCAGCTCCGGCGGATACTGCACGGCGCCGACCAGCACGAAAAGCGCCGGCAGGGCGGCGAGGAGCACCAGCCAGACGCCCCGGTGCACCAGATGCAGCAGGATCCCGAACACCAGGAAGAGCACCACGCCGAGCCCGATGGCGACCCAGTCCGCGCGCGGGAGGGCGTACGAGACGCCCGCGACGGCGCCGGCCGACGCCCAGAGGTACAGCGTCAGCGCACCGGTGCGGAGCAGTGCCGCGCCGGGCCGGGCCGACGGGCGTACCTGTGGGGGCGGGGTGGTGCGGACACCGGTCGTCATCGGCTCAGAGCCCCGCGACCTTGGACGTCGCCGACAGCTCGTACACCAGGGTGACCGTGCGGCGGCCGCCGGGCGGCAGCGTGAGGTCCCAGCGGACGATCCCCTCGGCGTCCACCGTGTCCGGCGCGGGGGAGCAGGCCTCCTTGCGGAGGCGTACCTCCACCGCCGAGACCTCGGAGACGGGGATCCGCTCGCGCAGCACCACCACCCGCTCGTCCTGCTCCCCGGGCGGCGAGAACCGGGACACGTGCAGCCGGACCGTGCGGGTGACCACCGTCCGCTGGGTGAGGCCGGTGGTGTCGCGGGACTCCTCGGTGGAGCGGACCACCCGGTGGTCGTCGCGGCTGCCGAAGGCGAGCTCGGCGGCGGCGCCGGGAGCCGTGAAGTCCAGCGTGCCGCGGCCGGTGAACCCGCTGCCCCGGACCAGGTCCACGGGACCGGCGAGCAGGGCGTGGCCGGACTTGTTGTCGAACCGCACCACCTGCGTGACCAGCGGGGACAGTTCGGGGGAGCAGGCGTACTCGCTGCTCGCGGCGGTCGTGAACGAGGACAGCGCCACCCGGTGGGCCCGGCCGTCCCCGCGCACGGAGACCGGAGCGGGAGCGTGCAGGACCCGCGTCTCGCCGCCGTCGTCCACGCCCGGCAGACCGAGCACCGGCGCCGGGCCGAGCGTCGTGATCTCCTCCTCGCGCAGTTCCACGTCGATCGTGCGGCGCTCCGCCGCGCTGCGGTCCTTGAGCGTCAGCCGGTCCTCGACGAGCCGCGGCGGCTCGGTGGCGAGCGAGGACCGCGCGGTCGACAGGGTCAGCCGGACGTCCGACCAGTCCTCCCCGGTGCGCTGCCACACCATGGCGTCCGTCTCCAGGGTCAGCGCGTCCCCGTCGAGCACGGCCCGGTAGGCGGGCCGCCACAGCGCGCACGGGGTGAGATGGCTCAGCCGCAGCCGTACGGGCCCGGCGGCCGCCGCCTCCACCGTCAGCTCGACATGGGCGACGAGCTCGGCGGGCTCCTCCTCGGCGAGCTCCATCGCCCGCCGGATCCCGGCGAGTTCGGTGGTGAGCGCCGAAAGTCGGGCCTCCACGGTACGGAGTTCCTCGCCGTACGTCTCACGCTCGGCGTCCACGCGGTCCAGCTCGCGGCCCCAGCGTGGGCCTTCGGACTCCCCGTACCCGGCGCCCTCGCCGATCTCCCGCAGCAGGTCGGCGGCGAGCCGGCCGAGCAGGTCGAGGCGGCCCCGGAGCCGTTCGCGGTGCTGCTCCACGGCGAGCCGCTCCTCTTCGAGGGCGTGCTCGCGGTGACGGAGGGCGGAGTCCTCCGCACCGGGCGGTACCGGGCCGCGCGGTGTCCACGCGCGGACGATCCGGACGTCGAGGACGGTGGCGGGGTGGTCGGAGGCCAGTTCGGCGTGGAGGGTGCGGTCGACGGCGAGCGCGCTGACCGGTCCGAGGCGCAGGCGCTGGACGCCGGCGTCCAGGTCGAGCACGGCCGTGCGTTCGACGTGGGCGCGGTCCTCCAGACAGGTCACGGCGGTGACGGGAAGGGCGATCGGCTGCGGATCCGTGAACATGGTGGGTGTCAGCTCCTGCGGTTGCCGTCGACCAGGGCCTTGCCGGCCGGGATGCGGATCTCGAAGCCGCCGCCGAGCGCGGCGGTGCCTCCGGCGGGCAGCTCCACCCGCCAGACGCGGGTGCCCGGCGCGTGGTGCTCCGGAGCGCCTTCCTCGGGCGCCGTCCAGTCGGCGCGTTCCTCGATGCGGACGTCGGGCTCGGAGGAGACCGGCACCCGCTCGTGGACCTCGACGGTGACCGGCCCCGCGAGGCGGTTCGCCAGCTCCACGTGGACGCGGTGGTCGAGCACGGTGATGTTGTTGCGCAGCCCCGCCGTCGACTCCTTCAGGTGCGTGCGGCGCGTGACGCGGACGCCCTCGGCGGGCCCGAGCCCGAGCCGGCGGACGCCACCGGGCGCGAGCGTGGGCAGCGCGGCGGACAGCAGGAAGTCGTCGTCGACGGTGACCTCGACCGGGCCCGCGAGCAGCGCCTGACGGGTGGTGTTGGAGACGACGAGGGTCGCGTACACGGTCTGCTCCACCGAGGGCACACAGAGGTGCTCGGTGTGCAGGACGACCGGGATCTCGCCGACGGTGACGGTGTGCCAGGTGCCGTCCGAGGGCACGTCGGCACGGGCAGCGGCGTCGAAGCGATGGTCGAAGGAACCCGCCGAGGTCCGCGGGCGCACCGCGTGCCGGGGCAGCGGCAGACCCGCCACGGCCTCGGCGCGGCGCCGGTATTCGTCGGCCACCGCGTCGGAGGAGGTACGGGGGAACAGGCGGCCACGGCGAGCGCCCGGCTCCTCGGGGCCGGACAGCACGAGGGCGGCGTAGTCGAGTTCGGCGCCGCTCGGCTGCGGCGGACCCGCCGGCGGGGGCGGCGGTGGCGCCGCCGCGCCCGGAGCCGCCGGGGCCTGGGGTGCGGGGGCCTGGGGCGGGCGGGCTCCGAAGCCGGCCCCGCCGCCGACGCGCGGCCGGCCGCCCGGCCGTGGGGCCGCCGCCCGCGCGACGTCCGGCATCGCGCCCCCGAAGGCCTCCGGAGCGGAGCCGTACGCCGCACCGGGCGGCTGCGGCCCGGTGAACGCCGGAGGCGGAGGCGGAACCGATGCCGGCAGGGGTACGGGCACGGGTGCGGGTGCCGCCACGGGAACGGCCGCCGCGCCGGCCGCGGCGGCTCCCACCGCGGAACCGCCGCGGAAGGGCGCCGGGCCCGCCGCCTCGTACCCGGAGAACAGGTCGGCGAGCCCCGCCGGGGGCTCGCGCCAGCCGGAGGGCGCGGGCGCGGACTGACGGCGTCCGATCCGGATCGAGCGGAGCGCCGGCAGATCGGTGCGGCGCCGCAGGTCGGCCGTGGCGAGGGCGAGGCGCACCCCCGACCAGTCCTCGCCGGTCCGCTGGGCCACCGAGGCACGCAGCACGAGGCGTCCGCCGCCGTCGCCCTGACGGTGCGTGAGGCGGTACGTCGGCACCCAGACGGCACCCGGCACGCCGTACTCCAGCTCAAGACCGACCTCCTCCGCGTCGCCGGCCCCGTCGAGGGTCAGCACCGCGCAGACCGAGGTCGCGACCTGAGCCGACGGCGCGTCGGTGGAGGCCCGGTGGAGCCGGTCGAGGGCGACCTCCCACGCGTGCTCGGCCAGCCGGACCTCCTCGTCGAGCTCCGCGAGCCGGGCGTGAAGACCCGCCAGCCGCTCGTCGACGAAGTCGGCGAGCTCCAGCCACGCCTCGACCGGGGTACGGCGGTGCGGGTCCTCGCGCTTGCGGGGCGGAGGGACCGGGCGCAGGCCGCCGACCTCCCCGATCAGGGCCCGGTGCCGGTCGCGGCGCGCCCGCGCCGCATCGTGCGCCTCGTCCAGCCGCTCGACCTCGCGCCGCAGTTCGTCGGGAGCGCCGTCGGCGTACGGCTCGGCCTCGACCTCCACCCGCGCCTCGGTGACCCGCACGCCGGAGGCGTCCAGGACCCGGGCCCGCAGCGAACCCGGGTCGAGCGTGCGGGGCAGCCCCGTCACCCGCACCCGGCCGTCCGGCGGGACCGTGCCCCGGGCCAGGCGCCGGCAGAGCGCACCCTGCGCGTACACCACGACGGAGTCGAGGCCCGACTCCCACCTCTGCTCCGCACCGACCGTCATGCGCCCCCCTCTGCCCTGTGCTTGTGCGGCGAAGCCTACGCCGGACCGGTCCGGGCGGTCCCGGAGCGGCGGAGGCCCGGCAGGACGGGGACCTTGTCGGGGGTGGCCGACCCCTGCAAGATCTTCTTTGTGAGGGAATCGGGTGGGAACCGCGAGGGAAAGGCCGGTGTGTCGTGGGGGAGATGACCAAGGGGAGCAACGGATTCGTTCCGTCCGTGCCGTTGAGGATCGCCGTGCGCGGGGGCGTGGACGCCATGGCGCTGCTCCTCACCGAGGCGGGGAAGGTCAGGGGCGACGGGGACGTCGTCTTCCACGGCGCCCCGGTGCACCCCTCCGGGGCGGTCCGGCTCACCGAGGTGGCGGGGGCGGCGCAGGCCGGCACGGCATGGGTCGAGGTCGGCCTCACCGCCGTGGAGGAGCAGATCGCCCGCGTGCTGCTCGTGGGGTCGACGGACCGCGGGGCGATGAGGGACGCCGCCGGCCTTGCGGTGGAGGCCTTCGCGCCCGACGGCACCTCGGTCGCGCGGTACGACGTCACCGACGCCGCCGGGGAGACGGCGATGGTCCTCGCCGAGCTCTACCGGCGGGCGGGCGGATGGAAGTTCCGCGCCGTGGGCCAGGGATGGGCCACCGGGCTCGCCGGTCTGGCCACGGACCACGGCGTGGACGTGGCCGAGGCCGACTCCGGCACGTCGACGGCACCGGCCGCGCCGGTGTTGCCGACCCCCATGCCCGCGCAACAGGCTCCCGCGCCCGCCCCGGCTCCCCTGCCCGCGCCGGCTCCCGCGCCGCCGGCTCCCGCGCCCGCGCCGCCGGCTCCCGCGCCCGCGCCGCCCTTCGCTCCTCCGCCCGCCGGGGTCGCACCCGCGGCGCCCCCGCCCTTCGCGGTTCCTCCCGCGGCGGCCTCGCCCTTCGCGCCCCCGCCCTTCGCGGTTCCTCCCGCGCCGGTCCCGCCCGTCGCGGTCCCGCCCGTGGCGCCCGCCCCTCCCGTCGCGGTCCCGCCGGTGGTGCCCGCCCCTCCCGTCACCGCCGGCTGGTGGACGTACGGGCCCGTCTTCGAGCCGTACAGGGAGACCGGCCGGGACAACGAGGTGATCACCGTGGCCGGGCTCCCGCCGGGGCCGGTCGTCGTCCAGCTCGACATCAGCGGCGACGGATACACGGGGCTCTGGGTGCTCAACCGCCGCAACAAGGAGGAGGACAACCTCGTCAGCAGCACGGAGGAGGACTTCCACGGCAGAGTCCTCGCCACCGTCCCGGCGAACGGTCCCCTGCGCCTGAAACTGCACGCCGAGGGTCCCTGGCAGGTCCAGGTGTCGCCGCTGGCGGCGGCCCCTCGCCTGACGGAGGAGGAGGTGCCGTACCGCGGTCCCCAGGTGCTGCTGCACACGGGAGGCGTGGCCGACATGGCCGTCCACTACCGCGGTGACGACAACCTCATCGTCCACGTCTACGAACTCGCGGGCCACGACGACCACACGGCCCTCCCGCGGTACGAGAACGCGGTCAACGAGATCGGCAAGCGGCGCGAGACCGTACCGCTGCCCGAGGGGCCCCTGATCGTCCACTTCGAGATGGCGGACGGCCCGTGGACCGCCCGGCTGAAGCACCTGCAGCCGCCGACCCGGCCGCTGCCCCCGGCGCCGCCGGGCGCGGCGGCACCCGTCCCGTTCGCCGTCCCCGGCGATCCGGCCCGGCCGGACAAGGAGTCCGGGTCCGGCCCGAGGAGGAACTGGTTCTCGCGCGGCCGGGATTGACCGCGGGGAGGCTCGTCATGGGTGCGCGGCCGTGGACGCCTGGGCCAGGGCCGCCCGTACCTCGCCCGCCAGGGTGACGGGGTCGCCCGCCGGCACCGTCGGGTAGGCCTGGCGGCCGCGCGCCCAGGCGTCGTCCCGGGCGAACCAGTCGATCGCGACCGGCGCCGTGCCCCGTACGAGCGCGGTGTCGAGGCTCGCGAAGTACGCGGCCCAGCGCGGCGCGTACACGTCCTGGACGAGACCGGCCCACTCGCGGTTGGCGTAGTCGTGCAGGCCGCCGTTCTCGCTCGGCCCCCGGTCGGCCCAGGTGGTGAGGATCGAGCGGGCGTCGTACTCGAGCCGGTCCTTCTCGTCCGCGTCGGCGCCCCAGGAACGGGCGTCGGCGAGCCACGGGCCGATCAGGAAGCGCCGGTCGGAGGCGACGAGCCGGCCGAGCAGCTCCTCCCCGGCGTTCCACTCGCGCACCAGCGCCCGGAAGCCCTCCAGATCCTTCGCGTCGTACGCGGCCTTGACGCGCGGCAGCAGGGCCCGGCCCCGGTTGGTGAGCGCCTGGCGTGCCACGTCGACCACGTCGAAGCGGTACGCGTCCGAGGTCCGCAGCTCCGGTGCCACCTGGAGCAGTTCCGACAGGGCGCGCTCCACCGTGCCGGGGTCGTACCGCATGGCCGTCGGGCTCCAGCGTGCGGCCTTGGACGCGGTCAGGCTCGGCCGGGCGGTGAAGAGGCTGTCCTGCGGCTCGCTCCACGTACCGGACGTCCCGCTGTACGGGCCGAGGCGCAACTGCTCCCAGGCGGCGGCCGCGTGCGGGTCGGCACCGCCGTAGCGCCGGGCCGCGTAGGCGGCGAACCAGGCGCGGTGGTCGACCGGATCCGGCTCCCAGGCGAGTTCGGTGAACAGGTCGAAGGCCGCGGGGTTCCCGCCGGTGCCCTCGGGGAGGTAGGCGATTCCGCTCAGCGCGCTGTCGGACTTGGCCCGCCACGTACGGAAACGGTCCACCCACACGCCCGTGTTGGCGCCCATGCTGGTGTGGCCGCCGAAGTTGGCGATGGAACCGAACGCGTAGGCCGTACCGCCCCACTGCGCGTCGCGGTCGAGTCCCTCGTACCGGTCGGAGAGGCCGTCGACGATCAGCAGCCTGCTCCGGTCCACCCCGCTCAGGAGCGCCGCGGACGGGTTGTTCTGCCAGCCCAGCATGACCCACGTGGCCCCGGGGTGCGCGGTGTCCAGGGCCTCCTGGACGGCCCCCGCCGCCCGCGCCACGTCGACCGGGCCGGGCGTGCCGCCCTCGTGCAGCAGGTCCATCTTGAACAGGGTGGTGTCACCGAACCGGTGCCGTTGGACCCGGTAGTAGGCGGCGGCCAGTTCACCGAAGACGGGTCCGGTCGGATCCAGCCAGTCGGGCCGGGCGAACCCGACCCACTTGCCCTGCGGGACGGTGACCGCACCCGGGTTCCGGTCGGCGAACCCGGGCGGCACCGTACCGAAGAAACCCGGAAGCACCGGGGTCATCCCGAGGGAGCGCAGGTGCTCCGCGATCCGGGCTCCCAGCGTCGCCCGCGCCTCGATCAGCCGCTCGGACACCGGACCCCCGAAGCCCGACATGTTCTGCAGCAGCCACCAGGCCTGATGCGCGGGACCGGGGATCCAGGCCCGCAGCTCCGCCGCGTCGTAGCCGAACCCCTGGAGCGCCCGGTAGTACGGGTATTCGGCGCCGGTCGGCACGAAGACCTCGTTCACACCGTGCAGCGCCATCAGATCGATGTCGCGCTGGTACGAGGTGAAGTCGCGGTACGCGCCGGAGTACCCCTCGTCGGTGTCGTTCAGGGCGTACCGGTGCGGCACGGTCGCCGAGCGGGTGATCGTGTCCGGGACCGCGGGGAGCGTGGCGGGCAGCCGGCCCACGCTGTCGCCCGGCCAGCCGATGTCGACCCCGGCGACCCGCTCCAGGTACCAGCCCACTCCGGTGAGCAGCGTGGCCGGCGAGGTGCCCCGCACCTGGATCGCACCCGCGCTGCCGGAGACCGAGAAGGAGTCCCCCGATGCGGGCTCCTCCACCGGGATCAGGGTGAACTGCGCGGCCCGGGAGGGCAGCAGGCGCTCCAGGGCCGCCCGGGCGGGCCCCGTATCGAAGGCGGGCGCGGCGGCGGAGGCGCTGCCCTGCCGGGCCGGCACGCCGGGCGCGGCGGCGGTCACGGCGGCGAGCGCCACGACGAGGAAGGTGTCACGGCAACGACGGATCAGGCGGCTGCCCATCAGGCTCCCAGCTCGAACAGGACGACGGAGTAGGGCTCCACTCTCCGACGACCCGCACCCGCCACCACGCAAGCGGAGCCGGGGAGGGCACGGCGCTCATCCTTGCGGGTGCGCGCGTTCGAGTCGGCGGTACGAGCCGCTCGTGGACCTCGCCGGCGGCCTCGCCCGCCTCCGGGCGGCCCGGGACCGGTGGGCGCCGGGAACGCCGTATACCTGACGGACACCTGGGCCTGGCAGACTTCCCCCCTCACGGTGTCCCGTCCTCACCACCCCTGGAGGCCCCATGGCGCAGCGGCCCGGTCATCCCTCCCGCACGGGCGGACGCGTCCCCCGGCCGGCGGGACGGCACGCGAGCGGAGAGGCCGCGCGATGACCCTGTGCCCCACCCGCCGCGCCGACGCGGCCGCGCTCCTCGTCCGCAGCGCGCCCGCCGCGCCCACCGCCGCCGTGCTGCTGCTCCACGGCGGCCGCGCCGAGGGCCCCGAGCCGCCGCCCGCCCTCAACCTGCCGGCGCTGCGGATGCGCCCCTTCGTCGGCGCGGTGACACGGGCCGTCCGGGGCCGGGGGGTGCTCGTCGCCGAGGTGCGCTACCGCCACCGCGGCTGGAACGGCGCGCGTGCGGACGCCGCCCGGGACGCCGAGACGGCGCTCGCGCGGCTCCGGGAGCAGATCGGGTCCGTGCCCGTCGTGCTCCTCGGCCACTCCATGGGCGGCCGGGCCGCCCTCCGCGCGGCGGGCGACCCCGCGGTGCGCGGGGTCGTCGCCCTCGCGCCGTGGTGCCCCGCCGACGAGCCCGTGGACCACCTCGGCGGCCGGCGCCTCTACCTCCTCCACGACGAGACCGACCGGGTCACCTCGGCCCGCCAGTCCTGGGAGTTCGTCCGCCGGGCCAGGGAGGCGGGCGCCGACGCGGCGGGCATCCCGATGCCGACGGGCGGCCACGCCATGCTCCGGGGGGCCGACCTCTGGCACCGGCGCGCGGCCGAACTCACCGCGGCGCTGCTCTCCCACGGCTGAGCCGGGCGGCGAACGGCTCGACCGGGGCGCCCGCCGCCCGGCGCGGGCGCGGCCACCCGGATCGCGTCCGCCGCCGTCTCAGCGGGCGTCGGGCCGGGACTCGAGGCCGAACACGGCCGTGAGGGCGGCCCTCAGGTCCGACTCCGGGTCCTCCGACGTCCCCTCGGACCGCCACGCGACGAAACCGTCCGGGCGGACCAGCACCGCACCGCTCGCGGTGACGCCATGGGCCTCCGCCCAGTCCTCGCCGCCCGCGGGGGAGAGGTCCGCGTCCGGCCCGTCACCGATCCGGTACGACACGAGGGGCATCCCGAGGCGCTCGGCGACCCGGGCCGCCGCCGAGTGCCAGCCGCCGACGGCCCCCGCCGTGGTCAGCAGCACCGGGGACTTCTCGTACAGATCCAGGGTGGAGATCCGTTCACCCGCCCGCTTCAGCCAGAGGTGCGGCGCACGGCTGCCCGGCTCGCCCGCCAGACGGAGCCCGTCCGGCACGACCGGCACCGCCGGGTCAGCGCCCAGGACCGCGCCGCGCGGATAGCGGTACCCCAGCGCGACGTTGAGGATCCCGCCCCGCTTCCTGCCCGCGCCCGGCCCCGGGGCGTACCCCGGGTGGCTGTGCTCCACCGAACGCGAGGAGGCACGGGCGCTCGTCGCCTCCGCGACCGGCCGGCGCTCCGCGTCGTAGGACGCGAGCAGCTCGGGGCCGGCCCAGCCGCCCAGTACCGCCGCGAGCTTCCAGGCGAGGTTGTGCGCGTCCTGGATGCCGGTGTTGGAGCCGAAGGCCCCCGTGGGCGGCATCTCGTGGGCCGAGTCGCCGGCGAGGAACACCCGCCCCTGCGCGTACCGTTCGGCGATCCGCTCGGCCGCGTGCCACGGGGCCCTGCCCGTGATCTCCACGTGCAGATCCGGTACGCCGACGGCGCGCCGGATGTGCTCCTTGCACCGCTCGTCGGTGAACTCCTCCAGGGTTTCCCCGTGTTCGGGGTGCCAGGGGGCGTGGAACACCCACCGCTCGGCGTTGTCCACCGGCAGCAGCGCGCCGTCCCCCTCCGGGGTCGTGAGGTAGCAGACGATGAAGCGCCGGTCGCCGACGACCGCCGCCAGATCACGCGACTCGAACGTGATGCTCACGTTGTGGAACAGGTCCCCCGGACCGGTCTGCCCGATGCCGAGCTGCTCCCGGATGGGGCTGCGGGGGCCGTCCGCCGCGACGAGGTAGTCCGCCCGGACGGTGGTGTGCTCACCGGTCTCCCGGCTCTTGACCCGCGCCGTCACCCCCTCGGCGTCCTGCTCGAACGACATCAGCTCGGTCGAGTACCGCAGATCCCCGCCCAGCTCCCGCGCGCTCCGCAGCAGCACCGGTTCGAGATCGTTCTGGCTGCACAGGCACCATTCGGCGGGGCTGAACCGCGCGAGGCCACCGCCGGGATCGATCTCCCGGAACAGCCACTCGCCGGCGTCGCCCGCCAGGTCCGGCGCCTGGAAGATCCCGTTGTTCGCGGACAGGGTCTTCGCGGCCTCGTGGATCCGCTCCCGGACCCCCGCGCCGCGGAACACCTCCATGGTGCGCACGTTGTTCCCGCGGCCGCGGGGGTGGATCGAGGTGCCCGCATGACGCTCCACGAGCGTGTGCGGCACACCGAGACGGCCCAGGAAGAGCGAGGTGGACAGGCCCACCAGGGAGCCGCCCACGATGAGGACGGGCGTGCGGTGTCCGATCTCACCGGTCGCTTCGCTTCGGTTCATCGATGGCCTCCAGCGTCACCGGTGACGCGGGTCGGGGATGGGATGCACATGCCTGCCCTGCCGGGCCCCGGACCCTGCGCGGAGGGCACCCGAATGACGCACGGTTCACTCATCCGCTCCGTGGGGCTCGCGTAGAACGTGCGCCCGAGCCAACGTTCGGTACATGACGACCCCGGCCATCGGAGCCAGGCGGTCCTTCCCCGCTCTCACAGACGAGCAGACTCACAGACGAGAAGAGGTGCGCCGGATGACCACCACGGCACGCATATCGCAGTCGGTGTTCGACGGGTCCAGGCTGCGGGTGATCCTGCTGCTCGACCTGTACGACGGAGCCCAGCAGCAGTTCCTCGAAGCGTACGAGGTCATGCGCAAGCAGGTGGCCGGCGTCCCCGGCCACATCAGCGACCAGCTCTGCCAGTCCATCGAGAACCCCTCGCAATGGCTCATCACCAGCGAATGGGAGAGCGCCCCGCCCTTCCTCGCCTGGGTGAACAGCGAGGAACACGTCGAGATGGTCAAGCCCATGCACAGCTGCGTCCGGGACACCCGGTCCATGCGCTACAGCATCCTCCGGGAGACCGGCGCCCAGCGGCCCCTCACACCGGAGACGGCCGCCGGCCGACAGGTCGCGGCCCGCGTCGGCGACGGAGTGACCCGCCACGCGCTCACCTTCACCGTCAAGCCCGGCTCCGAGTCGAAGGTCGCCGAGCTCCTGGCCGGATACGAGTCGCCCGCGGCCCAGGTCGACGAGAACACCCGGCTGCGCCGCACCTCCCTGTTCATGCACGGCAACCGGGTCGTGCGGGCCGTCGAGGTGGAGGGCGACCTCCTGTCCGCGCTGCGGCACGTCGCCCGGCAGCCCGGGGTCCGGGCCGTCGAGGAGGCCATCAACCCCTACCTGGAGCAGGACCGGGACCTCACCGACCCCGAGTCGGCCCGCGTCTTCTTCACCCGGGCGGCCCTGCCCGCCGTGCACCACGTGGTCGCCGCCCGCCCCGAGCCGGCCGACCTGCGGCGCCACGCCCTGTACTACCCGGCCGTGGAAGGCCGCGGTTCCGACCTGGCCCGGCTCCTCGCCGAGCAGGACGCGGAGGCGGCCGTCGACCCCGGCAGCCCCGTGTACGGCAGCACCGTCTTCCAGCGCGACGACGTCGTGGTGCGCCTCGTCGACGTCGAGGGCGACCTCGACCTCGACCCGGTCGCCGCCCTCGGCGTCAAGGGCGCCGGGAAGGCCAAGGCGCTGGAGCGCCTCCTCGACGGGCCCGCGATCGGCGTGGAGGGGTCGCTGGAGACCGAGCGCAACCTCAACCGGCTCCTGTCGCACGCCGACATGCTGCCCGTCACCGACCGCCGCGCGGCCGACTCCTGAGAGGACGACTCCGGGGCCGCCGGCCCGACCGCTCGCGAGAGTCCGGTGCACCGGGCCACCGGCCCCCACCGTCCGTCACATCTCACCGCACCACTCGGAGGTATCAACCATGCTCGAGCAGACTCGGCTCATCGTGAACCTGAGCGACACGGAGCCCAACCGCAGACGCGGGGGCGACGTGCGGGCCATGCTCACGCCCGCCACGGTGAAATCGACCAGCGGCTTCATGGGGATGGCCATCGCCCAGCCGGGCGAGCGCATCGCCGAGCACTACCACCCGTACTCCGAGGAGTTCGTGTACGTCGTCGCGGGCCGGTTCGAAGTGGACCTGGACGGCGAGACGCACCCGCTCGCGCCCGACCAGGGCCTCCTGATCCCCATCGGCGTCCGGCACCGCTTCCGCAACGTCGGCGACGTGGAGGCCCGCATGGTCTTCCACCTCGGGCCGCTCGCCCCGCACCCGAGCCTCGGCCACGTCGACACCGAGGAGGCCGTCGAGGGGGCCGTCGAGTGACCCGCCGTGTGGCCGTCACCGGCATAGGCGTGGTCGCCCCGGGCGGCGCCGGAACGGCGGCGTTCTGGGACCTCCTCGCCCAGGGGCGCACGGCGACCCGCGGCATCACGCTGTTCGACCCCGCCGGCCTGCGCTCCCGCATCGCCGCCGAGTGCGACTTCGATCCGTACGCCCACGGCCTGCCCCCCGACCTGGTCCAGCACGCGGACCGGTACGTGCAGTTCGCCGCGGTCGCCGCCGGAGAAGCCGTACGGGACTCCGGACTCGACTCCGCCACCGAGGACCCCTGGCGCGTCGGCGTCAGCCTCGGCAGCGCCGTCGGCGGCACCACCCGCCTGGAGCACGACTACGTCCTGGTCAGCGAGCGCGGACAGCGGTGGGACGTGGACCACCGTGCCGCAGACCCCAAGCTGCACCTGGCCTTCTCGCCGAGCACGCTCGCCGCGGTGGTCGCCGAACAGTTCGGGGCCCGCGGACCGGTGCAGACCGTCTCCACCGGCTGCACCTCCGGCCTCGACGCCGTCGGCTACGCCTTCCACACCATCGAGGAAGGCCGGGCGGACGTCGTCATAGCCGGGGCGTCGGACTCGCCGATCTCCCCGATCACCATGGCCTGCTTTGACGCCATCAAGGCCACGTCCCCCGACAACGACGACCCCGAGCACGCCTCCAAGCCCTTCGACAACCGCCGCAACGGCTTCGTCATGGGAGAGGGAGCGGCCGTCCTCGTCCTGGAGGAGTACGAGCACGCCAGGGCCCGCGACGCGCACATCTACTGCGAGATCAGCGGCTACGCCACCTACGGGAACGCGTACCACATGACCGGTCTGACCGGCGAGGGCCTCGAGATGGCGCGGGCCATCGACACCGCGCTCGGCCAGGCCAGGCTCGACCCCACGTCGATCGACTACGTCAACGCGCACGGCTCCGGCACCCGCCAGAACGACCGGCACGAGACCGCCGCCGTCAAGCGGTCCCTGGGCTCCCACGCGTACGACACGCCCATGAGTTCCATCAAATCCATGGTGGGCCACTCGCTCGGCGCGATCGGCGCGATAGAGGTCGCCGCCTGCGTGCTCGCCCTGCAGCACCAGGTGGTGCCCCCGACCGCCAACTACGAGATTCCCGACCCCGAGTGCGACCTGGACTACGTGCCGCGCACCGCCCGCCCCCGGAAGCTGAGGAACGTGCTCTCCGTCGGCAGCGGCTTCGGTGGCTTCCAGTCCGCCGTGCTCCTGACCGGGCCGGGCGGGAGGACACGATGAGCACACAGCGGTCACCGCGGGCGGTCGTCACCGGCATCGGTGTGATCGCCCCCAACGGACTGCGCTCCGACGCGTACTGGAAGTCCGTCCGGGAGGGCCTCGGCGTTCTCGACCGGATCACCCGCGAGGGCTGTGAACACCTGCCCCTCAAGGTCGCGGGACAGGTCGAGGGCTTCGACGCCTCCGCCCTCATCGACGAGCGCTTCCTCGTCCAGACCGACCGGTTCACCCACTACGCCATGGCTGCGGCCTCCCTCGCCCTCGACGAGGCCGGCCTCGGCCACGAGGAAGGACCCGAGGAGCCCTTCTCCATCGGCGTCGTCACCGCCGCGGGGTCGGGCGGCGGCGAGTTCGGCCAGCGCGAGCTGCAGAAGCTCTGGGGTCAGGGCTCCAAGTTCGTCGGCCCGTACCAGTCCATCGCCTGGTTCTACGCCGCGAGCACCGGACAGATCTCCATCCGGCACGGCTTCAAGGGACCGTGCGGGGTGGTCGCCAGCGACGAGGCCGGCGGCCTGGACTCCCTCGCGCACGCCGCCCGCGCCGTCCGGCGGGGCACCGGCGCCGTCGTCGTCGGAGCGGCGGAGGCCCCCCTCGCTCCGTACTCGATGGTGTGCCAGCTCGGCTACCCCGAGCTCAGCACCGTCGACGACCCCGACCGGGCCTACCGTCCCTTCACGGCGAAGGCCTGCGGCTTCGTCCCCGCCGAGGGCGGCGCCATGTTCGTCGTCGAGGACGAGACGCGCGCCCTCGACCGGGGTGCGACCGTACGGGCCACGATCGCCGGCCACGGCGCCACCTTCACCGGCGCCTCCCGCTGGGCGGAGTCCCGGGAGGGACTGGCCCGCGCCATCCGGGTCGCCCTCGACGAGGCCGGCTGCGCCCCGGAGGAGATCGACGTCGTCTTCCCCGACGCCCTCGGCGTACCGGAGGCGGACCGCGCCGAGGCCCTCGCGATCGCCGACGCCCTGGGCGCGCACGCCACGCGCGTCCCGGTGACGGCACCCAAGACCGGCTACGGCCGGGCCTACTGCGGCGCTCCCGTACTGGACACCGCGGCCGCCGTGCTCGCCATGGAACACGGCCTGGTGCCCCCCACCCCCAACGTGTTCGACATCGACTGCGACCTCGACGTGGTCATGTCCGCAGCCCGGCCCGCCGAGCTGCGCACGGCCCTCGTCCTCAGCAGGGGACTCATGGGATCCAACGCGGCGCTCGTCGTGCGCCGCGGTGGCGGACTCGCCCGGTAGCTCCGGGCGAGGAAGGAGAAACAGGATGATCACCACCGAACTCACCTTCGGCGAACTGGCCGCGCTGATGAAGCAGTCGGCCGGCGTGACCGTCGACCCCACCCAGCTCGAAGAGGCCCCCGAGATCCCCTTCGCCGGCCTCGGCGTCGACTCGCTCGGCCTGCTCGGCATCGTCGGCGAGCTGGAGAACCGGCACGGCGTGGCGCTGCCCACCGACGCCGAGCGCTGCAAGACGCCGGCCGAGTTCATCGCCCTCGTCAACAACGCCCTCGCAGGAGTCTGACGTGTCCGGACACACCGACAACAGCATCACCATCGACGCCCCTCTCGATCTGGTCTGGGACATGACCAACGACATCGAGAACTGGCCGCGGCTCTTCAGCGAGTACGCCTCCGTCGAGGTCCTCGAACGGAAGGGCGACACCACCAAGTTCCGCCTGACCATGCACCCGGACGAGAACGGGAAGGTCTGGAGCTGGGTGTCGGAGCGCACCACCGACCGCGAGAACCGGAAGGTGCGCGCCCGTCGCGTCGAGACCGGCCCGTTCGCGCACATGAACATCGCCTGGGAGTACACGGAGCTGCCCGGCGGCGTCCAGATGCGGTGGATCCAGGACTTCGCGATGAAGCCCGACGCCCCCGTCGACGACGCGTGGATGACGGAGAACATCAACCGCAACTCCCGCGTCCAGATGGCCCTCATCCGGGACCGTCTCGTCCAGGCCGCGCGCGAGGGCCGGAGCGCGCCGGTCACGCGCGCCTGACGGGGCACACCCGGGCAGGACCACTCAGGAAGGAAACCGATGCACCACGCACTGATCGTCGCCCGCATGGCGCCCGGCTCGGCGCCCGCGATCGCGGACGTGTTCGCCGACTCCGACCGCGGCGAGCTGCCGCACCTGGTCGGCGTCGCCCGGCGCAGCCTGTTCCAGTTCGGCGACGTCTATCTGCACCTGATCGAGTCCGAGCAGGACCCGGTGCCCCAGGTCGCCAGGCTGGCCGGACACCCCGAGTTCCGCGGCGTCAGCGAGCGTCTGTCGGCGTACGTCAGCGCGTACGACCCGACGACCTGGCGCAGCCCCAAGGACGCCATGGCGCACTGCTTCTACCGCTGGGAGCGTGACGCCGGCTCCTGAGCCGGGAACCCGGTGGAACCCGAGGCCGCCCGCCCCGCGACAGAAGCGGCGCGGGCGGCCGGAGTTGGTCCGC